>CAZLZE010000026.1:0-26371 GCA_964563935.1 uncultured Phycisphaerae bacterium
CCCGCCCAATTCAACGACATTCCCCGCCCCTGATATCTCCGCCAGCGACTTCCCAAACCGCCGCCTGATCTCAGCCCCGAACTCCCCCGCCCGTTTCGCATCCGGCTCCGGAATCAAACCCCGCGTATCCGGATTGCTGTTCAGCAAAAGCACGCCCCCATACCCGACCGATCGGTAGTAAATATCCATGAGCGTATCGACGCTCTTGAGGTACTTCTCCCCACCCGCCTCCCAGAACCAGAAGTGATCGCGAATCGTCGTATCCGACTCCAGCGGCAACCATTGGTCCGCGTCCGGACAACCATGGATCGCCGTCGCCTTACCCGTGGCCGCATCACGCTTCGCCACCCCGTTCCACGCCGGATACGGCAAAACGCCCTTCTCCGTTCCAGGCCAGCGTATATTCGCGCACGGACCCTGAAAACAAATCACGCCCGGCGCATACTTGTTCACGATATCATCGATCTTCGTAATAACGCTCCCGTCGAACCAGATCTCGCTGATCGGACCATAATTCGTCAGCAGCTCCGTCAACTGCCTCCGATAAATCTCGTCATACCGCCTCTGCGCCTCCGCATCCGCGCAAATCCCGCTCACCCACGCCCCATGATGCGCATCGTACGGACTCAAATATATCCCAAGCTTCAGCCCCCGCCGACCACAACTCTCCGAAAGGTCCTTAACAATGTCCCCCTTCCCCCCACGCCACGGCGTATTCTTGACCGAATAGTCCGTCGTCTGCGTCTGCCATCCGCAAAAACCGCTGCCGTGCTTGGCCACATACACAATCTGCTTCGCACCCAGGCTCTCCGCCACGTCGCACCATTGCTCCGTGTCCAATTCGTCCGGCGTAAATCTCGATAAATCGAAACCACCCGACCCGTATTGCCGACCCTCCCACACTGCCACGTCGAAATGAACAAACATCTCCAATTCCAGATCGTGCCACGCAAGCTGTTGCGCCGTCGGCTTCGCTATAATCCTATTTGACATCATTTATCCCTTATTAACCACTCTCACCATACACGTCCCAGATAGCTATCCTACGCTTGCAATCCAACCCTGTCCATGCTTTACTATTGGCTGTAATATCACCATTTTGGGCATATTTAACAATGACCAAAGCCAGGAAAGATCGTTGGATCCACGCCTATCTCAGAAATGAACAGGTCGTGCGCATGGCCCACGGGGGAGGCTTCCGCCTGACCGGCGGCTTCGGGTATCGCCGTAGCGGACCAGACCCCGAACCCTTCATCGTCACCTGGCACACAAACTTCGATCTCGTCTACGTCCTGGCTGGACACGGCGAATACATCGACAGCGAAAATCGTCGATACAAACTCTATCCAGGTGTCTTCTTTCAACGCCTGCCGGAAATCCATTCAACTCAGTTCTTCTCCCCCGACTATGGCGAGGCATACCTGTCCATTTCGCAAGACGCCCTGCGATTCCTCCAAGCCTTCCAGTCCAACGTCCTCAAAGCCCCCAGGGTCGTGGACTTCGGACTCCTCCGCGAGATCCCCTTGCGCTACGAACAATTGCTCCGCGACCTCCGTGACACCCCCGAACCCCACCTGGCCGGAGTCGTCCTCCGAATCCTCGAGTTCTACATCGAGATCCTCGGCGGCAGCTCATCCCCTCAAATGAAACTCATCGAAAAAGCCTGCCTGCTCATGACCGCAGAACCCTCCAGCAGGACCCGGCTCCAGTCCGTCGCACGGACCATCGGCCTGGGGTATTCAAACTTCCGCCGACTCTTCCACCACATAATGGGAATGTCCCCAGGCGACTACCGAATCCAGAAACGCATCGAGCTGGCCTGCGAACTCCTCTCCGCCGGCTCGTCCCAGAAACAGGTCGCCTTCCAACTCGGCTACCCCGACGTACAGGGCTTTTCCAGGCAATTCCGGCGTTTCATTGGCATACCACCCGGCGCCTTCCTCGAAAAAACCCGACATAAACGCATGTACCACCAAACAAAACGCCCCTGAACAAAACCCCACCTTTACCCGTCTTTTACTATGGATACAACCATGCGCAGACGCTAAAATATACTGCTTTATAGCTTTACCGGTTTGGAGGAACAAACGTGGCCATAGCATACAACAAACGGACCCACACCAACGGACAACTGCGCGGAACCGACGTCGGCAAGGAAGTCTTGCTCTGCGGCTGGGTGCAATCCTATCGTGATCATGGCGGAATCATCTTCATCGACCTTCGCGACCGCGACGGACTGACCCAGGTCGTCTTCGACCCCGAAGTGAACAAAGCGCTTCACGACTTGGCCGATACTCTCCGTTGTGAAGATGTCATCGCCGTCACCGGCACGGTCCGCTCCCGTCCCGAGGGCATGGTCAACCCCAAAATGCTCACGGGCGAAATCGAAGTCCTCGCCAGCGAACTGAACGTCCTCAACAAAGCCGCCACGCCCCCCTTCCAGATCAAAGACGCTATCGACGTCGGCGAAGACACCCGTCTGAAATACCGCTACCTCGACCTTCGCCGACCGAAAATCCAGCACGGACTCTTCATGCGCCACAAACTCTGCAAGCTCATGCGAGATTACTTCGATGAGGCCGGATTCATCGAGGTGGAAACCCCCATCCTCACCAAGTCCACTCCGGAAGGCGCCCGCGACTTCCTCGTTCCCGCGCGTCTTCAACCGGGAAACTTCTTCGCCCTTCCCCAATCGCCCCAACTCTTCAAGCAGCTCCTCATGGTCGCTGGCTTCGACAAATACGTCCAGATCGTCCGATGCTTCCGAGACGAAGACTCCCGCGCCGACCGCCAGCCCGAATTCACCCAGCTGGACGTCGAAATGTCCTTCGTCCAGATGGACAACATCATGGAAATCATCGAAGGGCTCCTCGTGCGAATCATGAAGCAATTCAAGGGCGTGGACATTCCGCGACCCTTCCCGAGAATAGACTACAACGAAGCCATGGATAAGTACGGCATCGACCGCCCCGATACACGCTTCGAAATGCTGCTCGCGAATATCAGCGAGGTCGCCGCACACAGCGATTTCAAGGTCTTCAAACAGATCATCGAAAACAAAGGCATCGTCAAGGCACTCCCCGTTCCCGGCGGAGCCGCCAAAATTTCACGCGCTCAAATCGACACCCTCGATAAATGGCTCCAGAATGATTTCGGAACCAAAGGACTAGCCTGGTTCCGCGTCGAAGGCTCAGCCCTGACCGGTACGATCGCCAAGTTCTTCAAACCCGAACAGCACGCCAAAATCCTCGAGTTGACCGGCGCCAAAGACGGCGACCTCATCCTCTGTATCGCCGACAAACCCAGCAACACCAACGCCGCCCTCGCCGCCCTCCGACTCAAACTCGGCGAGGAACTCGGACTGATCGATCCCAACAAGTACAACCTCTGCTGGGTCGTCGGATTCCCGCTTCTCGAGTACGATGAACAGGAAAAACGATACGTCGCCGTCCATCACCCCTTCACCAGCCCGAGAGATGAAGACGTGGCCCTGATGGATAGCGATCCGCTCGCAATCAAAGCCAAAGCCTACGACATCGTACTGAACGGTATCGAGATCGGCGGAGGAAGCATCCGTATCCACCGACCGGACATCCAGCAGAAACTCTTCGAGCTTCTCGCGATCGGACCCGAAGAACAGCGAATCAAGTTCGGATTCCTCCTGGACGCCCTGAAATATGGCGCCCCGCCCCACGGCGGAATCGCCCTCGGCGTCGACCGACTGGTCATGCTGCTCTTCGGATACAGCTCGATTCGCGACGTGATTGCCTTTCCAAAAACAAAGCAGGCGCAGTGCCTGATGACGGTGGCCCCATCACAGGTCTCCGACGCCCAGCTTACCGAACTGGCCCTGCGGATTATTCCGCCGACAAAATAGCAGTCGCCAGGATACAATTGATGTTCAAGCGCATGGCCTCGTCACACGCGAGGCCATGTGCACTTCTGAGCAATAGCGGAAAAGTGAAGGCATAATGATGAAAAAGAAAAAAACAAATGCACAAATCGACCTCCAACGCATCGAAAACGCCGTACGCGAAATTCTTGAAGCCATCGGCGAAGACCCCAACCGCGAAGGGCTGAAACGCACCCCCATTCGCGTCGCATCCATGTACGCCGAACTCTTCTCCGGACACGCCGAAGACCCAGCCAGGCATCTCAAAACGTTCTTCACCGAACGCTACGACGAAATCGTCATCCTGCGAGATATCCCCTTCCACAGCATGTGCGAACACCATCTCATGCCCTTCATCGGAAAGGCCCACATCGCCTATCTTCCCGATGGAAAGGTCATCGGAGTATCGAAACTCGCCCGCCTCATAGAAACCTTCTCCAATCGTCTCCAGGTCCAGGAACGACTGACCACCCAGGTCGCCGATATGCTCATGGAACATCTCAAGCCAAAAGGCGTAGCCGTCGTCATGATGGCCCAGCACACCTGCATGACAATTCGCGGCGTCAAAAAACCCGGCTCACAGATGATCACCTCCGCCCTGCGTGGAATCTTCCGAACCAACCTCGCCTCGCGAACAGAGATCCTCTCGCTGCTAAAGGACTAGGCTCTGTCGGAAAACACGGCCCCCCTGCAAGTCATCGCGAGGCCCGCAGGGGCGTGGCGATCTGGCGTACGACCGGGCGTGGTCATTTAGACGCCTCGCCAAAGCGTGTTGTGCCGCGATTTCACCGGCATCGCTGCTCTTTGTATGCTGACCATGATGGCTCGATCGGGTGGATTTCGCCGAGACACGGAGCACCAAAGATGTTTAAAGCCGTGGTTTCTGAACCCATCGTTTCATGCTCCCTGTTTATTTTACCCATCCATCCCATTTTTTCATTTGCGCACCGAAAGCGCACTAAAAATACAACATCTTCGGATACTCTCAGTGCACACCAAGACCGGTATGACCGTCGTCAGCCGGGTGCGGCCAGCTTATCGCGTCGTCGACGCCCAGATAGGATTATTGTAGTTGACCCAGTACCGGACCTCATTCATCGGAAAATACCGGCCAGGGCAGCGGGTATGCGTTCCGCGAACCTCCCGATGACCGTAAATGTGGTCGGGAGACACATGATAGCGCTGCGACAGGAAGAGGATAAGCCGGCGGAGCGACTGCATCTGCGCCGGAGTCGGAGGACTCTGATCAAAGTCGCCGACCAGACAGATCCCAATCCCATAGTCATTGTAGTAGTTGGACGGCGTCTTGCAGTGGGCGCCGTGCTTCTGCTTCGTCCAACGCGACCCGACTTCGACATACCCGTCCGGAGTCTGTGATCCGTTTCCGATCACAAAATGATACCCCAGTTCGTCCCATCCCCTGGCCCGATGGGCGGTATCGAAGACTCTGGCCCCGCCGACATCGCTGGCACTGTGGTGGATAACGATAGCTTCCCAGGGATGACTTCCCGAAGCCATCCACTCCGCAGGCGCATCACCAACCAGCACCGGCGGAGCGGGCGTATACGCCGGCACCACCGGTTTGCACACCGGTTCCGGCGACTTTTTGATCTTCAGATGGGGGCTGAGAATCGGAGAAGGCAGAATACCAAGAACTCTCGGTCCTTTCGTTGATCCGCATCCGGGTAACATGAAGGCACAAACCACCAACAGGATCGAAAGGCACCTAATCACGGCGTTCAACGCTATATCCTCCTGGCCACAATGCTCAATTCCGATAAAAACGCGATAATTTGAACTATTATCGGCAAGAAACCCGCTTTCTCCGTCGTTTTTTTGGGCGTCCATCCGCTGCAAAAGCGCCAGATCGGACCTTTTACTCCAAGTATCCAAGATCCGACAACCGCTGGGTAAGTACCCGCTGCTCTTCCTCGGAGAAGATCTCCGCCGGCGCCTCGGCCGGCTGGTATTCTTTCGGCGGCTCGAATTCAACATGCAGCGGCGGGTCAAAGATATGCGTCAGGGCTCTTCCTTCCATATCCGCAGGAACCGCCAGTCCCAGCATGGCCAGCAACGTCGGGGTTATATCGGCGATCTCCGCCGTCACCTTAAGCCCCGGCTTGACGCCAGGACCGTGAGCGACGAAAATACCTTCCACCCGGTGCGTTCCGCCCAGATGTCCATCCAGCGCCCATTTGACCGCCTTTCGACCTCGAATCTTGCGAACCACCGCCAATCCCGTGCGCGGAACCAGCATCAAATCGGGCAGATTCTTATGGTTCTCCCGGCTGCAATGGTAGATCTCCTCAGGCTTTAGCACTTCCTGAAAGATCGGCTCGCCGAATTTCTCGTCGCGGGCGCCCAACAGCCTCTCGATCAACTCATCCCGCATAGGCTCGTATCCGGCAGGGTCCACAATGCCCTGTGGCTGACGACCCTTAAGATTCAAGTACAGGAACCCATAGATGCCCGCGTGCATGACGCACGCCCGCGTCGTCCTCCAGTCAATCGCCAGGTCACGCTCGATTCCTTCATCCGGCTCCGCGTACCGCCCGCCTTTCTTCTTCGTCAGACGGTACAGCGTGTTATTCACGCGGGCACGGAATTGAGGCCAAGCACCGATCAGATTCAGATAACCCCATTTCTTCAACAGCCAGTTCGGCTGCGCTCGTCCGTCCAGGCTCCCATGACCATGATCCGACATGATAATCACGGTGGCTTCATGCTGACGCGCCAGATCCATCAGTTTCCCGATGCATTCGTCCAGCACCTGAAAACAACTGTAGACCATGCGACGCTGAGTGGGGTACCTATCGACTTCGCTGTTTCCCAGATACTTCCAGCACTTATGCTGAATATTGTCCACCAGCTTGAACAGCACCATCATCACGTCCCACCCGTACATGTCCGTGCACAACTGCGCCAATCGCACGTTCTGTCGGAAATTCCGCTTGAAATATTCCAGGTTCTCCGCAAAGCAGCTGCGCCCCCCCAAAAGCCCTCTGCGCCAATTCGTGCTGTACGTGTAATCCGGAATTTCACGAAGAATGATATCCTTCAGCTCCGGCGGGTAGGTGAAGTTGTCTTTGACCGACGGCGTTTCAAATCCGCTGATGACAAACCCGTTCACCGCCGGCGGAGGATACGTCATCGGCAGATGAAGCGACCCCACGCGAAACTGCTTCTCCGAGAGAATCTGCCAGATCGTCTTGTCCTTGATCTGGAAGTTGTTGTTGAACTTCAGAGAATTCGTCTGCGGATCGTAGTGCTCAAAATCGATAATCCCATGGCGACCCGGACCCATTCCGGTCATGAACGTCGTCCACGCCGCCGGTGTCATCGGCGGCTTGGTGCTGTTTAGAATCCCGCTGGTCCCCGTCGTCACCAGATACTTCAAATGAGGCATGTAGCCCTGGTCCATGATAGGGTTCAGTACGTCAAACGTCGCACCGTCCAGCCCGATAGCCAAAATCCGTTTCGCGATCCGATCGCTGCGGTTATCTGCCAATGTATTTCGCTCCCTTAATCCATTTTTGCATAAAGCACAAGTGTAAACAGACTCGCAACTTGATGCAACTGATAACTGCCAAGAAATGAGTCCATCGATCATCCGCCCCACCAACTTCCACCTGCGGTCCAGATACTCATCAACTCACATTATCAGTGCGTCTCTGCCAGCATGTCTTACACCGTCCGATAATTTCCCGAACACGTTTCCAGATTTTCTATTGACATTTTCCGCAAGCGTATGTCTAATGTCTCGAATTAAAGTTTTCGGGCAAGTGCTCCGAAAAATAGTTGACAAGAGAGAACTATTTCTTTAGGATAAAAAGAAACCGGCGGAAACGGTTTTCCGCTGGAAAATAGACTTTTTTGGAGGAACAAACATGAAGTGCGGTAGGTTGGCTGTGGTAATGGTCTTGTTGGGACTAGTTGCTGCACCGTCAGCCATGGCGTGGGATTTTGGTGTAAGCGTAAACGTCGGCAGGACTTACGTTTATGATCCTGTCGTCGTGGAGCGAGTGTATACTCCGCCGGTCGTAAGCTATGTGGAACCAGTTACTGTCGTCGAGCCAGTAACTTACGTTGCTCCGGCTGTCGTCGAGACGCCGGTCTATACCAGGACAGTGATCTATGATCGTCCCCGAGTGGTCAGCCGGGCCTACAGCGTCGGCTATTATTCGCCCTGCCGCACCTCGGTTGTGGTTGGTGGTTGGTACGGCGGTCATCATGGCTGTCATCGGACCGTGGTTGCCCCCCGTCCGTATTGCCACGGAACGAGCATAAGAGTCAGGCATCGCTAATCGACCGTTCAGCAAGTCAGGTATTCAAAAAGCATGCAGGTCTTGAAAAGGATCTGCATGCTTTTCCTTTCAGGAATTTCGATCCCGCAATCCGCTTTTTTTCGCCTCCAAGTCATTGTTTTTCAATAGATTGCCGCGTTTGATTTCGACCCAGGCAGCGCTATAATTTCATATACTGAAGTGAACTATTAATTTAGTGAAAGTTCTTTCATATCCCTGGGGTTTTCCGTGGATTGCAGCCAACGCGAGGATCACCAGGAGTTGAGAGAGCAAGACTGCCTTTCTTTTCGATCACTTATTGGGGATACAAGTGATGAAAACTAACATAAAAGTACATATTGTAACATTCGTCCTGCTCCTTTTCGCATGGTCGGGAGTATTTGCTCAGACGCAAGCAACGCCATCGTTGACAGACGAGGAACAGGCGATTGATAGCTACGAGGATATGGTCGACGAAACCGAATCGACCTGGAGCCGGGGTTTCGCCCTGATGCCCGAGGTCAGCTACTGCCCAACACCGCCCAATGCGCAGGCGACGGACACGCAGGAGAATCCGGTTGCCGCCGCGGAGACCCCGCAGCCGATGACCGAGGACAATAGCGCCACGGTGGCTCCTGACGACACCAGCGTGGCAGAGTCCGAACAGGCGACCACACCTCCGACGGAATCAGAACCTGTGCAGCCGGCGCCAAGTCCGGATGAATCGACAGCCATCGCAGAAGAATCGGAACCGTACGTCATCCAGAACTACAATTACTACTCGACCCCGTCCTATGCGGGCGGATACGACTACGGCTATGACAGCTACCCGACCTACAGTTACTACTCCGGCTACTATCCGGGCGGTTGGCCGTTATGTACGGGTTACCCGTACAATTATTGCTCTTCGATCTATCCGTTCGCGGGATTCTTCAGTTGGTATTACTATTACCCGTCGCGGCTGGTCGTTGTAGAATCGCCCTTCTTCTACTGGAACTACTTCCACAGACCGTACTATGGGTATTACCCGTATTACGGCCATCATGGATACTATGGCCACTATCCTTACTACCACGGAGGCCTGTATGCCGGAACGTACCCGTACAGCCATTATGTACCCAGAGTCGCACATCCTGTATGGGGTCGCGGGACCTTCAATGATCAGTATGCAGCTTACACAAACCGGTATGCGACCGCTGCTGGAGGCTATGCAGCCAATCGCGTGGCACGCCCGGTTACCGCACGGGGTCCGTATGACTATGGGAACCGAACCGCCTATCGAAGAACATTTTCACCGTTGTCGAATCAGAGAGCGTTCGTACAGAATCAGGCAGGGCGACTTGCCGAACGGAATCGCATCGCGACTCCCGGACGGACGGCGACTCTCGGTAACCGCTACGATTACGGCGTCGCACCACAATACCGGACTTCCAATCGAAGCGATCAGTATCGAACGCTCCAGTCAACTCCGCGAACCAGATCGTACTTTGACGGGTCCCGACAGAGCACTCCCACGTATCGGTCGCAGACACCGTATCGGAGCTTCGGCAGTCCGACCTATCGCTCATCGCCATATCAGAATCGCAGCTTCAGCAGTCCGTACAGTCGGCCGCAGTACAGGAGCTTCCAGCAGAGAATACCGACATATCGATCCTTCAGCCCGTATCGATCGTCACCAAGCTTCCGGTCATTCTCATCGCCAAGTTTCCGGTCGTTCTCGTCACCAAGCTTCCGCTCGACGCCGAGCTTCCGATCGACACCCAGTTTCCGGTCGTTCTCGTCACCGAGCTTCCGATCGACACCGAGCATGCGGTCGTTCTCAGGCCCGAGCCGTTCATTCTCTCGGCCATCGATGGGTGGAGGAGGATTCCGAGGAGGAGGTGGAAGGCACCGATAATTCACGGGAAATGGACGAATTTTGACTTTCCAGGTACTGGTATCCTAGAATTAACATGAACGAACAGAGTGGCGTTTTTCGGGGGGATTGAAAACAGAAAAGCGTCGCCGGAAGGTCGTCGAGCCCCGACCCATGGATCGGGGAACGCCTCGATACGACATTCTGGGTGTTTCTCAGTTCATCTAGGGTCTGTTGCCAAACCTGGATCGCAAAAGTCTTAACAAACTACCCTTCCAGATTTGCCGCGGCAGGAGGACTGAAAGAAGGCCTCAAGAACCCGGCAAAAACGGGAAGAAAATCCAGGTTTGACAACAGCCCTGGGGAGGGACTCACAATGAGACCTCATTACCCGATTATCCTCGGGATAGTTTTGTTGGCATTGCCGGCTTGGGGAGCCTGGAATTACGAATATGTCGGTGACGGCTATACCTACGACATTCAACGTCAGCGAATCGCGATAGAATTTACTAATGCGTCGCCATCGGTGATCATGATCCCGCCCTTTCAACCGTATTACTACGACTACGGCTATCCACAAGTGATCATCCGGCCACGATATTACTACCGGTATTACGAGTATCCCGGTTATTACTATCACAGTCCGGCGCCGTTCCGGTCGTATCGCTATTTCGAGTACCCACGGTACCATTCCCGGTATTTTTACAGGGCCCCGGATCATTACCAGGGATTTACGTTCAGACACCACCGCTGGTAATCAGGCGATAAGCCAGATCAGCCACCTGACGACTCGGATCGTGCCGGGCGAGATTTTGAACGAGGGCTTGCATGTCCCAGCCAAGGCGACATGCAAGCTCTTTGTTTTTGAGCAGCTTGACGGCTTGGTCGGCGACTTGCGACTCGTCGCGAATGTAGGGCATGAATTCAGGCACGAGTTCACGTCCAGCCAAAATGTTGATCAGTGAGAGGAATCGCGTCTTGATCAGCCAGCGCCCGACGAGCTGGTAGCCAAGCTTGGACGCGTTGTACATGATGATCATGGGCCGGCCATACCACGCCACTTCGAGCGTCCCGGTCCCCGAGGCTGCGAGGACGAGACTCGCGTTTTCGATCAGCGTTCGCCGATCGCAAGTAAACGTATTTACCGCGAGAGGAGAAATGCTGATGGGACCGGAGTCGGCATTGTTCGGCTGAAAGCCTTCGCGGCTGATGACGTCGTTGATCGTATCGAGCACGCCGCTCCAGGCGGCCAGCGTGATAACAAACGGACCCGCCTGCTCAGCCGCCTGTTTCAGCACCCGCAGCTGCGCCGGCAGGACCTCCTGCACGACGTGTCGCCGCGACCCGGGCATCAGCAGGATGCGCGGCACCTTCAATTGCCCCAGCCGGTCCGCGAGTTTCGGATTCACGGATGAGTCCTTGATGTGATTGATGAACGGATGGCCGACGAATTGGGCGTCGATACCGAACTTGCGGAAATACTCTTCCTCGAACGGCAGAATGACGGCGAGTTTGTCCACGCGCCGCCGAATCTTCTTGACGCGATACTCAGCCCACGCCCAGACCTGCGGAGCGATGTAGTAAAGCGTCCGAATGCCCCGCCGTTTGGCTGCCCGGGCCAGAGGAAGATTGAACGTCGGACTGTCGACCAGAATAACCAGATCGACCTGCTCCCGCTTCATGAATCCCACGAGCCGGCGGTACGCGGGGATCGCCCACTTCAGCGCCCCCACCACACCCGCGAGCATGGCGGACGAGTCGGAAATATCGTGGACAAGCTCGCAGCCGGCTTCAGCCAGCTCGCGCCCGCCGATTCCGACAATACGCTGATCCGGCAGACGCTCGCGCAGAGTGCGCACAAGCTGGGCTGCATACAACTGTCCCGAATTATCCAACGCGGAAACAATAATCATGGTGGGATTATCTTATAAGTAATGCGGCGAAATGCAAGAAGAAGTGGTGTGTGATCGTTGATGGTGTCACCCACGCTTTGGGACCCGCGATGTGGCCGGGAAGACGTTGGCGTGCCGCCCAAGTGAGACAGATTGAGAGATACAGGCGCGTTCGGAAAACAAACCGGCGCGGAATGGTGTTGGCATGAAAAGAGGGCGGACTCGGTCCACCCTACAAGATCACGGGAGGGTCACAAGCGAGACGCTTGTGCTACTCTCAAGAAAGATTATGGGCGGGACGACTATTTTTCGATCCAGCCCTTGGGTTCGACGCACATTTCGCCGGTCACTTCGTCGATCCACTTCTTGGCTTTGACGCGGCCCTTTTCGTCGAAGTAGATCTTGGCGGTCTTGTTGCCCTTGTAGTACCACCAGAGGTCCTTGAAGGGCTTTTCCTGGGGTGCGCCGATGGCGGCTTCGACGGTGGTCTTATCGTCGGTTCCGACGTGGATCATTTCCCATCGGGTATAGGTGAATTTGTTCTGGCACCCGGTGAAGAGGAACAGGCCCAGGACCAGGGAACCCGCGAAACAAAAACGCACGAATTTCGCACTCAACGTCGACATGACAGACTCCGAACAAAAATGGGGATTTCTAGAAGAGCTTCAAGCCTTTCTGCTTGTTCTCGATATTCTCCTTGTACGCTTCCTTGGGCAGCCTGGCTTCCATGATGTAGGTATCGGTAAGTCTCAGGCCGTTGGGGGCCAGGAAGGTTACATCCAGCACATATTTCCCCTGGCGAATCTTTGACGCTTCATCATTCCAGGCCAGGCGGAATCGATAGGTGCGGGTGATCTTGTCCCAATGCAAAGCCTGGGCGTCGCGTGTGGTCAGGTTCTCCTCCCAGAATCCGACGCGTTTCCCTCGCGGGTTGCTGTCGGCCTTGGCGAAGGTGTAGACTTCGAAACGGAAGCATCCAATCGCCTTGGTCTGATCCCCGAAGGAATCCAGCGGTCTCAAGACCACTTCCAGGCCATCCGGGATTTGGTCTTCGTCCCAGCTGCGGGGTTTGGTGAAGGGAAGGATGTCGATTTTCATCGGCATGTAGAGCTTCAACTGCTCTTCGCAGGATGCTCCGTTCATGACGCCCCACCCGTCGCGTTTTTCGCAACCGCCGGCAAGCGAAACGAGGCTTGCCGCGGATAAGATGCCTACCCAGATGTATTTCGTCCGGTTCCAGAGATTTTTCATAGCCCTACCTTAGAAGCAATCACTCTTGCAGGTCCACTACCGTCTGCGGCGAATCATCAGCCCCGCCAGGCCTGTCAACAGGAAGAGCAGGCTGACCGGTTCGGGCACGACATTCGTGATGGTGATTCCCGCCGGCGCCGTTACGTCCAGTCCCAATTCCTGCACGAGGTTCTGCTGGATGCCTTTCAGGGACTTGGTCAGCTCGCTGGCGCTCATGGCAAAGGGGTTGAACGCAAGCTGATCGCTCATCCCGCCGGGAAGGACAAATCCGAAGGCCTTTCCCAGGGTCAGGTTCACCAGATCCACCAACCACTGCCCTTGCACATTGATGGGGCCGACATTGTAGTCCAGCGAAATGGGGGGAATATTCGGATCATCGCATACCAGCGTTCCGCGATTCACCACATTCAACTGGACATCATAGAAACCATACTTGTTGATCTTGATGTCCGAATCGATGTCGAAGACACCGTTATCCACGGTGAATTTGTGCAGACCGTCCCAGTATTCGAACGTATACGGGATGGTCGTGCTGTTTATGGAGAACTCCACCTCGGGAATTCCTCGGTGGCCGATGCTGAAATACCCGTTCATGTTACCCCCCAGCAACGTCAACTCCGAATTCCCGAAATCGTAATGCTTGTCATTGAAGGTTTGGTTGAACTCAAGCACCCACCCATCCTGAAGGTTATCCTTGATGAGCTGCTGCTGGAAACCGGCAGCCCCCAGTCCGTACCGCAAATTCTTGATGAAACCGGCCTGGGCGTCAACCGCCACCAACACGGTCAAGCTGAAAATCAGCCCCAAGACTCTCTTTTCTCTCAACATTGACGTACCTCCTTCGGGCAACTTTCCGTTGGTTCAAGAACGTATCATACCGCTCCTTTTTCGCGCTGTAAATACCTTATCGGCAAAAAACAACCTCGCATGGGTTCGCGTGAGGTTCCCAACGGTTATCGGACGCATTTTTGCGAATTGGGGAGCAAAATGAGGGGCAACGACGGGCTCTTCGTCCACTTTTCGCGTTTGATATATCCCCTTTGGCGGAATTTTTTTCAAAATGCCCCGAACCGGTTGCTTTTCTCTTGTATCCTTTGTTCCGGAACGCTAAAATTCTGCATCTGCCTGGGTCCACGTGTTGGATGCCTTACTGCGCGGAGTGCAGGGATAAAACAAAAGGTAAACTGTCCGGGAAGATACTATGAAGATAATGGTGGTTGGTTCCGGTGGGCGCGAGCACGCACTGGCGTGGAAAATCGCGGATTCGCCTCAATGTGATGCTCTGTTTTGCGCTCCCGGGAATCCGGGAACGGCGGAGTTGGGAACCAACGTCAATATTCCCGACAACAACATCGACGAACTGGTGAAATTCGCCCGCGAGAACTCGATAGAGTTCGTCGTCATCGGACCGGAAGAGCCCTTGTATCTGGGTCTGGCCGACCGGTTGGCGCAAGCGGGGATCAAGGCGTTCGGACCGAACGCGGCGGCTGCGCAGTTGGAGTCGGACAAGGCCTATTCCAAAGAATTGATGCGTCAGTATGCGATTCCGACCGCGGAGGCGCGAATCTTCACCAATTATCCCGACGCCAAGGCCTACATCGCGTCGCGTGATGAACCGCTGGTCATCAAGGCGGCGGGTCCCGCGAAAGGAAAAGGCGTTATCGTCTGCGACGACCCCTCGGACGCACTGCTCGCGGCGGAGAAGATCATGGTCAATCGAATCTTCGGCGAATCCGGTGGGAAATTGGTCGTCGAAGAGAAACTCACCGGCCAGGAGGTGTCCATTCTCGCCCTTGTGGATGGCCGAAATATCTACCTGCTGGAGTCGGCCCAGGATCATAAGGCGATCGGCGACAACGACACTGGTCCCAACACCGGTGGCATGGGCGCCTATACGCCCGCCCCGTTCGTCACCGACGCGATTCTGGAGCAGATTGAGCGGCAGGTGCTCGTTCCCGTGATTGACGCCGTCAACCGCGCCGGGACCGTCTATCAGGGCGTGCTCTACGCGGGACTGATGCTGACCACCACGGGACCGAAGGTCCTCGAATTCAATACACGGTTCGGCGACCCTGAAACCCAGCCCATTCTCATGCGACTCAAATCTGACATCGTCGAGGCCCTGCTGGCGACGGCCGAGGGGAAACTCGACGAAATTACCCTCCAGTGGGATCCGCGTCCCTCGGTGTGTGTCGTCATGTCCTCAGGCGGATACCCCGGAAAATACGACACCGGGAAAGTCATCACCGGAATCGACGACGCGCGGTCCATACCCGACACCATGGTGTTCCATGCCGGGACGAAGACCGATGCCCAGGGGCGATTGGTTACGGCGGGTGGACGTGTCCTGGGCGTAACCGCGCTCGGGCAGACATTGCCTGAGGCCAAGCGTCGGGCATATAATGCCGTGGAGAAGATAAACTTCGACGGCATGTACTTTCGCAAAGACATATCAGACAAGGCAGTAACGGGCAAACACACGGCCAACACTAAATAGGCATGCTTTTCCCAAGTGGTTTGGGAAAGGTGTAAATATGCGCGCAGATTGGGACACGTTTTAGAGAAGGAGGTTTACGGTGCTCCGACATCAAGGGCTGCAAAAATGGATCGACGAATCGGCAAGCCTGACCAAACCGGACAGAATTCATGTGTGCGACGGATCTCAGGAAGAGAATGACGCGTTCAAGAAACTGGCATTGGAGACGAAGGTCTTTTATGCGGTCGATGAAAGCAAATGGCCTGGATGCCTGTATCATCGGAGCCACCCGAAAGACGTCGCCCGAACGGAAGGAAGAACGTTCATCTGCACGCGTGACAAAAAGGATGCCGGGATCAACAACAATTGGATGGATCCGAAGCAGGCGAAAGAGACGGTCATACCCCTTTACCAGGGCTGCATGAAGGGTCGGACCATGTATGTCATCCCCTACTTAATGGGACCGGTCGGCTCGCCGTACAGCAAGATCGGCGTCGAGATCACCGACAGCCTGTACGTGGTCATGAGCATGCGGATCATGACGCGGATGGGCAAGGTCGCATTGGACGCACTGGGGACGGACGGGGAATACGTCCAGGGTTTCCATTCGCTCGGCGACCTGGAACCGGACCACAAGTATATTATGCATTTCCCCGAGGAGAATGCGATCTGGAGCATCGGCTCGGGTTACGGTGGAAATGCCCTGCTCGGAAAGAAGTGCCACTCGTTGCGGATCGCCAGTTGGCAGGCCCGCAAGGAAGGCTGGATGGCGGAACACATGCTCATCCTCGGACTGGAAGGTCCGGACGGACAGGTGACGTACATGGCGGCCGCCTTCCCCAGCGCCTGCGGAAAAACCAACCTGGCCATGCTGCAATCGCCCCTGGAGAAGATGGGCTACCGCGTTTGGACGATTGGGGACGACATTGCCTGGCTGAACGTTGGTCCGGACGGAAGGCTCTGGGCGATGAACCCAGAAAACGGGTTCTTCGGGGTGGCGCCGGGCACCTCGGCCAAAACGAATCTCAATGCACTCAAGACGGTCATGAAGAACTCATTCTTCACCAACGTCGTGCTGGGCAAGGACGGGAGCGTGTGGTGGGAAGGCATGGACGTTCCCGCGCCGGCGGAAGGGTACGACTGGCTGGGAAACAACTGGACACCCCTGAGCAAGGACAAGGGCGCGCACCCGAATTCCCGGTTCACCACGCCCGCCTGTCAGTGTCCGACGCTCTCGAAGCACTGGCAGGACCCGCAAGGTGTCCCCATCTCCGCCATTATTTTCGGTGGAAAGCGATCGACACTGGCGCCGCTGGTGTATCAGAGCTTTGACTGGAATCACGGCGTCTACGTGGGCGCGACCATGGCGTCCGAGCAGACGGCCGCGGCGGAAGGAAAGGTCGGCGAGGTCCGGCGTGACCCGATGGCCATGCTCCCCTTCTGCGGATACAACATGGCCCAGTACTTCGGGCACTGGATCGCCATGGGCCAGAAGATCAAGAATCCACCGATGATCTTCCACGTCAACTGGTTCCGCAAGAGCGCGGAAGGCAAGTTCCTCTGGCCGGGATTCGGCGACAACATCCGCGTCCTGATGTGGATTGCCGAACGGATCAAGGGACAGGGCAAGGCGGTCCAGACTCCCATCGGATATGTCCCCACGGCCGATGGTCTGGTCCTCGACGGTCTTGATATCCCCAAGGCGGACATGGACCAACTCCTGAGCGTCACAGCCGACGACTGGAAGAAAGAGGCCCAGGAGCACAAGGAGCACCTGGCGAAATTCGGCGACGACATGCCCAAGGCATTGCTCGAAGAAAACGCGAAGTTGCTCCAACGGTTGGGATAATTTTCTTCCCAACAAGAAAAACCAAAAGGTCGCTTCCTCGCGAGGCGGCCTTTTTTTATTTTTGGAATCCGCGTCCGGCGATTACAATATGCCACTGATGTGATTTGCAGGGTGCGTCTTGGCGCACCATCTTTTTTTTCAAAAGGTGCAACATGGCAAAGAAAAAGACATCCTCGCCCATCTGGCACGGGCGATTCACGCAATCGCCGGCTGAGGCGACCAAACAGTTTGTCGAGTCGCTTTCGTTCGATCGGCGAATGTACAAACACGATATCCAGGGCAGTATCGCCCACGCGCGCATGCTCCAGGCCGTCGGATTGATCAACAAGAAGGAACTTGGCGCGATCATTGCCGGTCTCGACGAGATCGCCCGCGAAATCGACACGGGAAAGTTCGTCTTCGACGCATCCCACGAGGATATCCACATGGCCATCGAGACGCGTCTGATCGAGCGCATCGGCGAGCCGGGCAAGAAGCTCCACACGGCCCGATCCCGAAACGATCAGGTCGCGCTGGATCTGCGACTCTATCTGCGTGACGCCGTCGATCACGACCTCCTGCCCGCCCTGGACAACCTCCAGCGGGCGTTTACCGACCTCGCCGCTCGCGAAGGTCAAGCCGTCATGCCGGGCTACACCCACCTTCAGCACGCTCAACCCGTGCTCGTCGGCGCGATCCTCCTGTCCTACGTCGAGCAACTCGAGCGTGACCGTGAGCGTTTGATCGACACGCGAAAGCGAATCAACGTCATGCCCCTCGGCGCGGCCGCGGTGGCGGGGACCACTCTTCCCATCGATCGGCGAATTACCGCCCGCACGATGCAGTTTGACGGTATCCACCGCAACAGCATCGACGCCGTTTCGGATCGCGACTTCGCCGTCGAGTTCGTTTTCGACCTGGCGATGATCGCCCTGCACCTTTCCCGCTGGGCGGAAGACTGGATCCTCTGGTGCTCTTCGGAATTCAATTTCCTCGACGTGGACCAGCGATATTGCACCGGCTCGAGCATCATGCCTCAGAAGAAGAATCCCGATATTCTCGAACTCACCCGCGGAAAGACCGGGCGTGTCTACGGCGATCTGACGTCGCTCATGACGCTCCTGAAGGGTCTGCCCTGCGGGTACAATCGCGATCTGCAGGAAGACAAGGTGGCTGTGTTCGACGCCTACGATACGGTCCTGACGTCGTTGAAGGTTGCCGCCGAAGTGGTCGCCACAGCCAAGTTCCGCACCGAGCCCATGCGGGCCCAGACCGACCACGGATTCCTCGAAGCCACCGGACTGGCTGAGTACCTTGTCATCAAGGGACTCCCCTTCCGCCAGGCCCACCAGATCGTCGGACATATCGTTGCCCACGCGGAGAAAAATAACCGAAAATTATCCGATTTACCTCTGGACGAACTCCGGACGTTTTCCGAAAATATCGAGCTTGACGTATATGGCGTGCTGTCCGCCGAGAAACTCGTCAAGGCCTACAAGAGCCTGGGATCAGCGGGCACGCGTTCGCTATCCGCACAATTGAAATTCTGGAACAAGACGCTTTCGGCAAGGAGAAAATAGTCATGACGAAGCAGCAGAAGATGAAACTAGGCCTTATCGTCGGCCTGCACGATGATATGGTAACGGAATTCAAGAAGATCGAAGACCTCGGAATCCCCACCTGCCAGGTAACGGGTTGCGCGGAGGACATGGTCCGCCGGGGCAAGCTCGACCGCGTCGCCGATGCCATGGCCAAGACATCGATCGAGGTCAGCTCCATTTTCTTCGGGTTCGAAGGGCAGACCTACAACACGAAGACAGGGCCGGAGACCGACGGGCTCATCCCCGAAAAGTTCCGTGACGAACGGACGGAACTGACCATCCAGGCCGCCAAGCTCGTCAAGAAGCTGGGCGTCCGCAACGTCACGTCCCACGTCGGATTCATTCCCGACGACGAGCAGGACCCCCTCTACCTGAAGTTCCTGGACTCCATGAAGGCCATCGCCAAGTCCCTCCAGGCCGACGGACAGATTTACTGCTTCGAGACGGGACAGGAGCTTCCCTCGACGCTGAAGCGCACCATCGATCACGTCGGGACAGGCAACCTGTTCATCAATCTCGACCCAGCCAACCTGATCCTCTACGGAAAGGCCGACCCGCTGGACGCCGTCGCCATCTTCGGACCGTGGGTCCGTGGAATGCACGCCAAGGACGGAATCTGGCCGAACCGTGACGAGAGCCTCGGGCACGAAACCCGGCTCGGAGACGGACGGGTGAACTTCCCGCTCCTGATGCGCCGTCTCAAGGCCTGCGGATTCACCGGACCGGTCACGATCGAACGAGAAATCTCCGGACCCGAGCAGATCGCCGATATCAAACACGCGATGAAGCTGCTCGATCCGCTGCTGTAGACACAGCCTGTCCGTCGTATACTGAACACAAACCGGCATGACCGCTCCTCGCGGCCATGCCTTTCTTTTTGTATCGCATGCACCCGTGCGTACGGCCTTCTCGGGCTACTTATGCGGACATCCACGCCTATCTTGCCACGAAAAGACGAATGACGAACCGGGAGGCATATGGTACTTACGGCTTTTGGGGGACATTCAGGCGTTCTCTGAACTCCTGCCACTCCGCCGCGGAGGCCTCCGCATCCTCATTGATCTCCACGAGTCGCTCGTAGCGCCCAACGAGCCAAGCGTTGGGCCATGCACTCGCCGTGCAGGTTCTGAGACATGCGAGACTGCGCCTGGGGTAGAAATCGGACTCTTCGGGCGGCGGAGGAAGTGAGAGCGGGCGTTGGGCGTTTTATTTTGGGGGTAAACTAACACGGGCGGGCCGGGAATCTTCCAGGTCCGCCCGATTCTCTTTACGAAAGGTTGTCGGGTGAGATGTCGGCATCGCGGAAGATTTGGCGGAGGAGTCCGCGACCCAGATCCTTTCCGCTATGGATGGGCACGGTGGTGCGTCGGCCGTCGGGATGGCGAAAAATGGCGTGACTGCCGCTCTGTCGAACCTGGACAAATCCCCGTTGTTCCAGCAGCTTGATGACTTGACGGGCGCTCATCACGGGAAAGTGGGGACTCATATCGCCACTTTCACCTCTGAAACCCCTACTTCTTCATTAATTGGTTCGCCCTGCCCAAGCCGATCTTCCACGTGAAGTCTTACGGCGTCTTCTATGAGGGCCAAGGCTTCTTCCTTGGACTCGCCTTCCGTATAGCATCCCTGAAGGGCGGGACAAATGGCCAGGAACCGGCCGTCTTCATCTCTTTCGACGACTACGGTGAATTGATACGTCTTCATCTCGATTCCTCTCAAAAGTCACTTCCGATGCATCACTTCTATTATATCGAACGAGACAGCCAAAGAAAAGAGTGGCAAAAGTGGTTCTCATACATGTTCACCGATGAACATTCCCCCAATACGGATAAGATACGGCTATAATTCTGGTTGGCCCAATGCTTTTTTCGGATACAATGGCTCTCTAATTTTTCGCTTCCGGTTTGTGAAGGTGAATAATGGAATCGACGCAATCCCTGACACACGAAGATTTGGTCAACCGCGACTTTCGCCGTAATGTGACGGCATTCGTGGCGTTCGAATTCCTTTGGGGATTGGGCCTTCCGTTCGCGTTATTCGTCGTGTTTGTCCCTTCGTATCTGAACCTGATCCTTGCCCCCAAGTTGATTATCGGATTGACGGCCTCCCTGGGCGCCATTCTCATGCCCCTGCAATTACTGGCCGATCGCTTCGTCGGCGGCCCCGGACGCAAACGGCGGGTGTGGATCATTTACTCTTGTACGGCCATATCGTATCTGCTCTACGGTACACTCGCGTCCTTCCTTCCGGACAAACCCAATACCTGGCGGATCGCGTTCTTCTTCCTGGCCATGGTCGCATTTATCGGCACGATCAATCTTGCCCAGCCCGCTTACTGGTCCATGCTCACCGACAACTGCCCCCTTCGCCGCCGCGGCCGGCTCCTCGGTTTCCGGACCACCGGCCTGGGGCTCGGAGGCCTCATCAACATCGTGCCCGCCCGATGGGTATACCAGCATTGGCCCTCGCCCACCAATTATCACGTCGCCATCCTTATCGCGGGAAGTTTCTTTATCGTTGCCTGCCTGAGCGTGCTGTTCATCCGCGACCACATCGACCCGGAGAGCCTCGAAAGTCGTGATAAACGTAACGGCACGCCTCTCATAAGGGACATATTCCAGCTTCTTGCTCGTTTATGGCGGACGCCCAACTATCGCGTGTTCATCTTCTTCATCATCGTACTGGCCGCCAGTGCCTCCCTGGCCCCCTACCTGGTCACGTACGCCGGCGATTGCCTGGGAATGTTCCCGGAACAGAACCGTTTGTTTAACATTGCCTATCTAATCACTTGTCCTCTTGCCGGGTTGTCCATCGGCATTCTGGCTGACCGCTGGGGTTACCGTCTTCCTGCCATTTTTGCCGGCGTGTTCGCCTGCGCCACTTTTATCATGGCCATCTCGGCCCAGAATGCGCAGACTATCCTCCTTGCCTACTGTCTGTATTGTTGCATCGTGGTGACGCTACCCACCATTCTCTGTAATATGAGCGTGGAGTTGATGCCTCAGGAGAGCCCCGCCAGTCTCATCGCCGCGGGAAACATGTTTACCCTGATCCCCACCCTTCTCACATCCGCCCTGTGTGGAAGAATTATCGATATCTACCGCTCTCTCGACCACGTGGGAAGCGGCTACCTTATCGTGTTCACGGTGGCCATCGTTCTGGCGGTTCTGGGCGGACTGGGAATGCTCTTTCTGGTTCAGGAACCGCGATCGGGACGGATCTACGTCATCAAAATACTCGACCGACAGTGATTCGCCTAGCGGGCCTCTTCGTCGCCCTCGTCCTCGTCGGGCGCAGCCCCATTGTCCGTATCCGTCGTGAACGGTTGGGTTGCGATCTGACCCTCCAGACCCCGACTCAGAACTTCAATCTTGCGTTCCGCGTTTTCGAGAATCCCCTTGCAGTGCTGGACCAGTTTGCAGCCCGTTTCATACTGACCGATCGCCTCTTCCAGACCTATCTGCCCGGTTTCCACCTTCTCCACAATCTCCTGGAGTTGGCTGATCGCCTGCTCGAAGGTCAGTTTGTCGATATTTTCCTCGTTGCTCCGCGTTTTTTTGTCGGCCATGATTTTTCCTCACTTGGTCCTTCTGTATTATTGCCTCCCCTCTCGCCCGAGGTCAAGATCGTTTGTCTGACGGCACGCATCACTCCACAGGCACTGGCGTTCCCGACAAACACGTATGTAACCGGACCTGCATGTCCCGCCGCAGCGTCAAGCCCGGCAAGAACATCCGCACAATAAAATCCATATGGTCCGCCAGCCCGCTTCCTTCCCCAAAAAACCCCTTGTAAGCCTGGGAATCTTGCTTATCATAGGAGCCGTCAGGAGTGGATCTTTCGGGGGATCCTCACCAACGTGCACCATAACCGCGAGCCCCCGAGACAAATAGATTTCTTTATGGAGGGGAAGTCATGAAAACAAAGTGTATGCTTATTGCCTTGGCAGTTCTTGCTTATCCAACGGTTGATTTGTGGGCCGCATGCGATGATGCCTGCGTGACGGCATGTCCCACGGTCAAGTCGTCATGTGATCGAGTAGTGAGTTCTTCCGATCGGGTCGTGTCGGACAAGGAATGCATCGAAGAGGGAAATGGCAGCTCGTCCACGACTGTCTGTCCGACCGCCTGTCCAACTGCGTGCCCGACTGCCTGCCCGGCCCCGAGTCGGTCCATGGCCAGATCGTGTGCCTGCTCCACAACGAAGAAACAGTGCCTCATGAAAGTCGATGGTGACTGGACCGTCATTGACTGTCCGGGCGAGTACGCCATGTCAGATCGGTACGGGGATGGGGACGGCGCAACCTGTCCGACCAGTTACACGCGTTGGTACGACGTGCGGTGCGTGCTCCCCGAAGATTCGTGCCCCACGTACAGTTCTTCCACTGCGTACACACAATGTCCCACGGAAGAATATGAATGTGACGGCGGCAACGGCGGTTGCGATATCTGCGACATCTGCGATATCTGCCGCTAACGCGAGACAGACGACACTGCTCGAGTCCGAGGGTAGACGGTCTGAGAAGTCCGCCGACGAGCGACGGGCTTCTCAGACCACATATGTTCCCTGTTTCACTTCATGGACTACCGGACCTGGACTTCCTGGTCCCCCAGGAACACCCGCTTTGGCGTCTCGAACAGGATCCGGCGGGCAAACTCGATGGCTTGGGCTTCGCTCATCAGTCGCAGCTCGATCCGCTCGGCCAGGACCGACGCGATCATCCGCCGGACCATCTGAAGCTTCGCGTATTGCCATTCCACGCAGTAGGCGTCGGAGAAAAAGCCGCTTAATCCCGTCCACGGCACCATATCGATCCGCCGCTGCCACCCCGACCGTATCACCGACGGATAAAACTCGTGCCACCACATCGACGATAGCGACACATTCGGCATCCGCGCCGCCACGCTGCACAACACCGGTTCGGCTGGCTCATATCCGTTCAACACGTCAAAATGCACACTCGGAGCCATCGACGCCAACGCTCCGACCCCAGCCCCAAGACGCGTATGCCCATCGGACACCGGCAGGCGGACCTGCTGTCCCGTCTCAATCCACTCGCTTCCAATCACATACTGAAATACCTTCACTTTCCCCTGAATGCTTCCCACGACCGCCCGGAGAATCGCGCCGCTGAGCGACTCCTGCTGCGTCTCCGACAGCACAGCCCCCTCCTTCACCAGTCGCAGCAGTTCTCCCGCCTCCTTCATCACCCCATCGCTCACGTTCACCCGAGCATCCATCCAGGCAATCAGCACCCGATAGTCGGAAAGATGCTCAGCGTCAAACCACTTCGCAAACGCCTCCTGCATCGCCGCGCCGGAATCGATGCTGATCCCTGTGGTCCGTTCCAGATTACTCAACATCCTGCCGAAGTGAGGCCTTGAATAGCCATAGGAATTCAGAGGAAGCCTCTCGAACGTAAACTGCAATCCGCCGTCCCACTGGCCCGCCTCCAGCGGTTTGACTCTTCGGTTACTGCTCAGACTCCGGACGATATTTCCCCGCTCCGTAACCTCGCGTGCCCATCCCGATCGCGCCGTCTTTCGTTCCACGGCCGCCCGTAGCCTCGGACCACAGTCCGCGGTGATCGGCTCGTCGAATTCATACAAGTCCCTGAGGATCGTCCGCAGACACCAGGCGAATCCCGTGTTCGAGATCCGCTCGAAATACGGCAGGAATACCTTTAATGTCTCGTCGCGGTCACCCATATTGCTATGCCAAGGCTCAACGAGATCGGCTGGCGCACCGGCTGCGCACAGTTCGTACATCAGCATATGGTACAGCATGAAATCCGCGGGATGCTGCGCCGCAAGGCGATCCCGGTGCAGGTGGGTATGAACGTCAATGACAGGTATCTTTTCAATCTCACGCAGAATCTCTTCGCTTAACATGGCTGTCTTCATTATAGCTTTTGGGACATCGAGCGTCTTTTGGCCGCAAAAAACGCCCACACCAGAACGACAAAAGCGATCATCTGGCATGGATATTCTACGGTACAAACGACAGGGGTTAAAGCAAATCTTGCCGCCGAGCGCAAAGCATCATGCCGGGCGATCACCGTCGCCATGGGTGGCGAGACTCGATAATACCATTGAACAAACGCCCGACCCGGTCCGTTCGTCAGCAGATGCCTGTCTCTGAATGCCTTCAGCACCATGACGTCCTGCGCCATCGCGCTTCCGTACGCCGCCGTCGCGATAAAACACATGCCCGAAGGCACGGAGGAGGATCCGTCTTCGCCGCCACTTTCAGGCTTGCCCTCGGTTTCCTGCTTGACCGAAGGAGTCAGGCTCGGAGTCGGACCCACATTCACCGTCGTGAACATCCACTGGTTATCAGTCACCAGGTTAACGCCCCCCAGGCTTCTCACGTCTTTCTTGATGGTCACCGTGTATGTCGTACCCGGCGATAGCAGCGAGTCCGGCGTGAACCCAATCCATCGGCCGGCACAACTCACCGAACCACTCACCCCGCTTACCGTAACCGTTGAAGCGTTCACTGTGTTCGGATCCATCTCATCCTGAAACAACACGGAAATCTCGGCATCCAGAGGAACGTCGGTTGCCCCCCTTCCGGGGCTCAGCAATTCCATCTCCGGTGACAGGGAACTGATCGAGGTAACACCCAACGCCCAGACTCCGGAATCGCCCTTCTGATATCCCGCCAGGAATCGTGACGGATTCGGGATGAATCCCACGCTCGGACACGCTTCATCATTCGCGCTCAGCGAAATTGGAAAGAATCCCGCCTCAAGCAGAACCCCATTGATATGCACCCAGTGACCGCAAATATTACCCTTCTGAGCGCTATCGTTCTCGTGATCTTCCCAGGTGACCAGGAACCGCCGATAGACCTCGTCATAGCCCACACACGGACAGGCTGGAGATCCCGCGGGACCTGCAATATCAATCGCGCCTTGCTCGCCCGTACCATCCGCCTTCAGAACTCTCCCTCGGATTCTCTGGTTCTGCCCTCCAACATCGGTCCACACCACAATAAACCGAGACTCGCTCCTGCCAAATGCACTACGGCTTGCGTACTGATCGCCCGACGTGTTCACGATCGGAAAGTCTGGACCCACCGGCGCCGCATCGGACCCGATGACCCGCCCGTACACATCGCACCCCGTCACGGACGCATTCCGCCGGTCGTCCCAGGGGGCATGTGAAAGAATTCTCTTTTTATGCCCCTGATTCGTGAGTATTTTTCCGCATGAAAGAACGACATTCGCATAACATGCACAGAGCGGATGCGCGGACTGTCGAACGGCGCCGCTCGCTCGGGCTGGCTGCG
>CAZLZE010000026.1:26381-45664 GCA_964563935.1 uncultured Phycisphaerae bacterium
ATTCCGCCGGTCGTCCCAGCTGACAAGAAAGCGGCGGGTATATGTCCCGTAGCTGACACACGGCGCAGATTGCGTGCCCCCCTGCGCACAGACTGTAAGATTCTCATCCGCGCCCGTACCCTGGAGCGATCCGTCGGCATCGACAAGTTGCCCGTAGATATCCCATCCCGTCGTCCCGCTATTACGATCGTCCTCCCACACCACGAAGAATCGACCCGTGGACTCATCAAACGCCACCGACGGATTCTGCTGGTTCGACGGGGCATCGGAAATGACGAAATTCACTCCCCTCAATGTACCATCAGCATAGACCAGTTGACCATAGACGTCCCTTCCGGACGTTCCGCTGTTTCGACTGTCATCCCAGACGACGAGGAAACGCCCGTTGATGCTGTCATAAGCGACCGCCGCGTGATCCTGGTCGCCAGCAAACACGGAAATCTCTATCCCATCCCGCAGCTTCGCCCCATCCGCGTTCCGGACCTCACCGATGATATCATACTGACTCTGCCCGTAGCGGGAAAAGGCAACAAGGAAGGAGTTCGTCCGGCTATCCCCCACAACCACCGGTCGATATTGCCCCGGAATGGTCTCAGCAGAACCGACAACCGACAACAGCAGACACCATACACCCCACTTCGCAAAAATGGACTTCATCCCCCGTTTCTCCTTGCAACATGAAACCCCCTTGGCTCTCCGACAGGCCGTACCTATGCTTCAATCCTACAACGCAAAATAAAAATGTAAACCAAATTCGCAGCCTCGGTGTTCAAAGTTGTCCATGACCCGCCCGCGATTGACATCGGCGTCAAACGCCTTATCTCGATAACTGCGATAATTTTCCGGTTTAAGATTGATCTTACGAGGGTTGGGAAGCTAGAATTACCATTCTCCACCCTGGCCTTAACCAGGAGCGGAATATCCGGTCTGCCTCACTTTGTGGAGGCGGGTCGTTCGGAGAAAATATGGCCCAGGTCCTATGCAACGTCTGGCTCGGACAACGGGTCAGGTCCTGACGGAAGCAGCCCACCTGGGTTTAGGCGGGTGCCATAGATCAGCCTGGGCCACCTTTTCTCCGGACCACCGATCGGAACACCGGGAGTATTTGGGACAGTTTTTACTGACGGACACTCAATATGGCCTATACCGTCCTGGCAAGACGCTATCGAAGCCGCAATTTCGACGAACTCGTCGGTCAGGAGGCGATCGCGACGACCTTGAAGAACGCGATCACCGCCGGACGCGTCGCCCATGCCTATTTGTTCACCGGGACTCGCGGCGTGGGAAAGACCTCGACCGCCAGGATTCTCGCCAAGGCACTTAACTGCGAAAAAGGACCCACACCCGACCCCGATTCCACCTGCTCCATCTGCCAGGACATCGCCCGCGGTGAAGATGTCGACGTCATCGAAATCGACGGCGCCAGCAACACCAGCGTTGAGGACGTCCGCCAACTGCGAAATAATGCCATCTACCGCCCCGCACGGGCGCGGTTCAAAATCTATATCATCGACGAAGTACACATGATCTCCACCAGCGCGTTCAACGCCCTCCTCAAGACCCTCGAGGAACCGCCGGAGCATGTGAAATTCATCTTCGCCACCACCGAACCCAACAAGGTTCCCATCACGATCCAGTCCCGCTGCCAGCGGTTCGATTTCAAGCCGATCCCGAAGACAAAAATCGCCGAGCAGATCAAGACGATCCTGGCCGCCGAGAAAATCGAGGCCGACTCGACCGTCGTCGACCGTGTGGCTCGCCTCGCCAACGGGTCGATGCGCGACGCGCTGAGCCTGCTCGACCAGCTTCTCTCCGTGGGACAGAAGAAACTCACTTCGGAGCTGGCCGACCAGTTCCTGCCCGTTCCGCCCATCGATCAGTACGCCGGGCTCGTCGGCGCCGCGGTAAACCATGATGCCGCCGGTGTCCTCAAGTCCGCCGATGCCATCCTCGCTTCCGGAACGTCGCCCGGCGATTTCACCTCCGCACTTTCGGAGTATCTGCGGGATCTGATGGTCGCATCCGCCTGTGACGCGGATGAAGACCTGCTCTTCGCGCCCTCCATCGCCCATGCCAAAATCAAGGAACAGGCCAAGACCCTCAAACCCTTGAGCTGGGCCTATGCCATTACCATCGTCGAAGAGCTCTCGCGGTCCATCCGGTTCTCCGAACAACCCCGAACCTTGATCGACTCCGCCTTGGTCACCCTGGCGCACCTTTCCGATCTGGTCGACATCGATCGATCCGCCGACCACGTAAAAAAAAACTCCTGAGCCCGACACCAAGCCCCACGCCTCCAGCCGCTCGTCCTGAAACGCCGGCGATTCCCGGACCCGCCCCCGCAAAGTCCGACACGGAGAAGAAAATTTCGGCCCATCATGCCGCGTTCTCAGAACCCGTCATCCGCAAAATACTGGAACTCTTTGACGGACGACTCGTTGACATCAAACCCCCAACCCGCAAATAATCCGTATCGCAACGACAATCCAACAGTCTCCATAAATACCAGCCAAAGCTATAAGCCAATACCCTGATTGACCTTACGAACTCCACATTGTAAAATACGCACATACGGGTCGGATGTCGGCGCACCGGCGAAAGTTTCCTGTCCCTCGCCACCCGACCTTTCCGATAAGTACATGCAGCAGCTAAAGTTCGTATGACGCTGATCCGACAACAGATGAATCGGGACTGCCTTAATATGGAGTAGTAGTATGACCAAGCGGTGTCTGCACCTTATGCTGGGTGTCTTGTGCCCCTTTGTCCTGTCCTCTTGTTCGTCTCCGAAGGAAAAAGGGCAGGACGTATCTCCCCAGAAGAACCATCACTATGCAGTTCACGGCCTGGACGCCACCTTCATAGCCGAAGACAAGCCCTGGCAAACCATCGTGCCCTTGCTCAAGAACGAGAAACCCGACGCCCAGTACACAGCCTTCACCATCAAGTACCCGTTCCACGAATCAGTGTTCCCGCCGGAGATCTCGGCTCCGACATTCCGATGGGAAGACACCAAGAGTGGGTCCGACATATGGCTTATAAAGATCCAGTTCAAAGATACCGACGAGCAGATCAACGTCTTGAGTTCCGAACCGTACTGGAAACCCTCACGGCAACTCTGGGCCACGATAAAGAAGTTGTCCGTCGACAAACCCGCCGTGGTCACCATCCTCGGAACCCAGACGAAGGACCTCAAGCAATTCCGCTCCAAACAGCAAGTCACCTTCTTTACCTCCAAAGACCAGGTCGGCGCGCCGATTTTCTATCGCGAAGTCCCTCTGCCTTTCATCTTCGCCGTTAACAACATGCGCCTCATTCGCTGGCGCATGGGTGACGTCTCCCTCGAAGACAGTCCGCCCGTGGTCCTGAAGTCCATGCCCGTGTGCGGAAACTGCCACTCGTTCACACCCGATGGAAAACTGATGGGCATGGACGCCGACTACGCCAATGACAAGGGCGGATATGTGATCGCTCCCGTCTCCGAGGAAATCCTTCTCACGCGGAACAACATCATCTCCTGGAGCGACTACAGGCGTCAGGACGGCGAAGTCACCTTCGGTCTCCTCTCGCAGATCTCGCCCGACAGAAAGTACGCGATCAGCACGGTGAAAGACCGTTCCGTATTCGTCCCCGTGGACGACCCCTGGTTCTCCCAGCTCTTCTTCCCCATCAAGGGAATCCTCGCCTGGTACTCGCTCGAGACCAGGACGTTCGACGCCCTGCCGGGCGCGGATGACCGCGATTTTGTCCAGAGCAACCCAAGTTGGACCCCGGACGGCAAGTACGTCGTCTTCGCCCGAGCAAAACGCGAACGCATGCCCATCATCGAGAACAAGAAGAACGTCCTCCTGACAAAAGAAGAGTGCAAGGCCTTCCTGGCCGACAAGCGGAAATTCCAGTTCGATCTCTATCGAGTCCCCTTCAACAATGGAAAAGGCGGCAAAGCCGAGCCCGTCCCCGGAGCCTCGAATAATGGTTTCAGCAATTTTTTCGCCCGCTTCTCGCCGGACGGCAAATGGATGGTCTTCACCCGCGCCCGGAGCTATATGCTCCTTCAACGCGACAGCGAGCTTTACATCATGCCCGCCGAGGGCGGAACCCCTCGCCGAATGCGATGCAACACCACCCGCATGAACTCCTGGCATAGCTGGTCCCCCAACGGAAAATGGATCGTCTTTTCCTCCAAGGTCTTCACGCCTTACACCCAGTTCTTCCTCACCCACGTCGACGAAAATGGAAACGATACCCCGCCCGTGCTTCTGGAGAACTTCACCTCCTCCGATACAGCCGGGAACATTCCCGAGTTCGTAAACGTCAAGCCCGGAGCAATCCGAACCATTACCGAACGATTCATCGACGACTACTCCTATACCCGCGAGGGAGTGCGGCTCCTGACGCTCTACCAGGAATTCCGCCGCGCCGAGGAGGAATTCACCGCCGCCCTGAAGCTGAATCCAAACAACAAAGAAGTTCATGTCAATCTTGGAGCCATCTACTATCGGACCGGGCGTTTTCCGAAGGCGCTTGAGCAGTTCGATCAAGCCCTGAAACTCGATCCCAATCTGGCCATCGCGCACTTCAATCGGGGACAGGTATTCCTGGAAACGGAGAAATATGACAAAGCCATCGAAGCGTTCAAAACCGCGTTGAGACTTGACCCGAACGACCCCAAAGTGCATGTCAATTTGGGACGAGCCTTCATGCTCGCCCAAGCCACTCAGGACGCCCAGCGCGAATTTCAGACCCACATCGACAAATACCCAAAAGATGCCGACGGCTACATCGCCATGGCCGAGTTGTTCGCCATGAACCCAAATTCCTACCAGCAGGCAATGGCATCGGTCCAAAAAGGACTCCAACTCGATCCCAGACACCTGGCCGGACTCATCCTGCTGGGGAATCTGCACAACCGCGCCGGTCAACTCGATCTGGCCATACCGGCCTTCGAGAAAGCGCTGGCGGTGAATCCCAAGGTCCCCGGCCTGAAAGATATGATCGAAAAACTCAAAGCAAAGCAGAAGGCCAAATAGGACAGGACCGGTTCGCATGCTTGGCAAGAGATTTCTCGCCGACCGCTATTTCGACATCGATCGGGCGCCCGGACAAGCCGTCACTTCGATTTCCACCAGCAGGTCCGCCCGGCACACATCCGCAACGCACATCACCGCGGGCCACGACAGCTTCTCGCGTTCCCGGTAAAACGTCCTTTCCACCTCAGGCGTCTTCGAATAAAAAATCGCATGAACAACGTCCGAATCGCCGCACCCGGTGTCCGCCAATACCCGCCGCACGTACGCGATCGTCTTTTCGATCTGACCCGATACGTATCCCACATCTTCGGTCGCCCCCTTCTTGTCGATCGCCGCCGTTCCCGACACGTACACCGTCTGTCCGCCCGGACTCGGCGCCCGCGAAGCCCGTGAGAACGCCGACCCGTACGCAAGCGCTGAATCCTGATCGCCGCCCTTCAAAAAATACTCGATCGCGCCCCGCGGATGGATCACCGCCATGGCGTCCAACGCGCACTTCGCTCCGTTCCAAGGCCCGATCCCAATCCCCGTGCTCGCCGGCAACCGGATGTCTTTTTGTCCGTTAAACAGTCCCTTCTCGGCGAAATACCCCGTGCGGATACGATTGAACTCATCGTACCATGAGAGAACATCACCAAGCCACATCCACGTCCTGGCCACCGAGAACAAATCCCCTCCCGCCTGCTTCAACACACCTTCCATCTTCTCCAACATGACTCGAGATTGCGCTGCCCGTTCGTCCCCCGCTTCACTCGCGGTTATCCCGTTCACCGACATCCACCCGGCGTTCCCGTTCTTGAGATAGCGACCATACTTCTCGCCGTTCAGCGATACGATCGCCGGCGAGTACGGACTGCAGACCCCATGAACCTGTACCCCGGCAACTGCTCCCCAAACCCCCGCCGGAACCACAAGCCATGAGGGATCCACGCCATCGATCAACGTTCCATACTCATTCGACCGAACCTTGCGAAGAATCGCCAGCGCCGACGGAGTCCCGAAAACCCGCTCCTGGAATATACGCGCCCCCGTCCGATGCAGCACGTCTCGAATACCGGAAAACAGTTCGCCTGCCTGATCAACTGGGGAAAGTTCCGGCGTCGGTGTCGCGGTAATGAACACCTCGTGCACACCATTCGACCCGACAACGCGCACGTCCAAATTCATGTATCCTGCCTCTCCTTTTCTACTGGCCCCCGCGGTCGCTTCGACCCGATGATTGGTCTTCCTCAAACTCTGTGCGTACCATGAATATACAGTTTTGGCTGTTTTGTGTCAAATCGGGTGCTCAAAGCCCGATCAATCTCTTGAAACACGTCCGATAAGCCGGTATTTTGGGTCCGTACGACAGTTTTATGGCGGAAAGACGATAAGTATGGTGAAAACAACGGAACACGAACAGGATCTGGCCCTGGCGGCGGAACTCCAAGCCGCCCTTCTGCCCAAGCAATGCATCAGTTGCCAACATCAGCGAACTGCAGCGAAGAATCGCATGTGCGGGAGCGTTGGCGGCGATTTCTACGATTTCCTCCGCATCAGCGACGACCAGGTTGCCCTCGTCATCGGAGACATGGTCGGACACGGGGTCCGCGCCTCGCTCCTGATGGCCAACATCATGGGCTGGCTCAGATCCAATACCGCCAACCACAGCAAACCCAGTATGGTTATCTCTTCATTGAATCAGATGCTCATTGAACTCGGTAACCGCGTGGGAACACCCATGCCCTGCTCACTCTTCTACCTCGTTATCGATCAGCCCACGGGGCTCGGACTCTTTGTGGACGCCGGACATCCCCGACCGTTCCTGCACCATCGCGACGAGTGTTCCACGTTCCACCTCGGATCCCGAAACATGCTCCTTGGCGTCCAGGAGTTCGAACCGGAAGAAGGCTGTAACATCTTCACCCCCGGCCAGCGACTCGTCCTGTACACCGACGGAATTACCGATACCATCAATACAAAGGGCGAGCGATTTGGAACCGAACGACTCTCAGACCTGATCAACCGAAGCCGGGATTTGTCGCCCGACGAGCTCACCGAACGCGTCTTCGCCGAAATCGATAACTTCCGCGACGGCATGCCCCAGGTCGACGATGAAACCATCCTCGTCTTCGATCGACTGTAACATCGGCACTTACCCCGCCCCGTTCACTTATCCCGCCAAAACTGCCGATGATGAGGAAAGGCATTTGGTAGGAGATTCCCATCAGTCCTGTAACCGCGATCAATCGCTGGCTGACATCCGACCGCTTGTGGCGATATCCCCTCGCCCTGCTGGCCCTGACGCTCGTTGTGTACTTCCTCACCGTCGCCCGATCGAAAAATCTTATCGAGCCGTCCGGAGTCATCATCGGCCACGATTACTTCGCCTTCTACATGGCGGGCGATATGGTCCGCACCGGCCAGTCTGCCAATCTATACAACATCGCCGCCCAGCAGAAATACCAGCAGGATTTCATGCGACCCATCAACCCGAAGTGGACCGGCACCTGCCTGTACCTCAATCCTCCTCACTATGCCTGGCTGATGTCCTGGCTCAGCCGCTGGGGTTATGGTCCATCGCTTCTGATCTGGACAATCATCGCTGTCGCCTCTTTCACGGCAACGGTCTTTCTCTGGCGCCAATGGATTCCGCCCGCGGATTTTCCACTCGTCGTTCTCCTCGCGGCCTGCACGCCCTCCTGGTTTCAGGCCCTGGCTGGCGGACAAAACAGCTTCTTCTCCCTGCTTATCCTTACCGGCTTTTGTTATCTGCTCCTGGCAGACCGCGATTTCCGGGCGGGGATCATCCTTTCGCTCCTGGCGTTCAAGTTTCAACTGCTGATCATTCCCATCCTCGTCCTCGCCGTCAAACGCCGCGGACGCGCCCTGGCGGGAATCGCCATCGGCTCAGCCGCCATCTTCGCCTTCACTTACCTCGTCATGGGCCCACAAATCATCCGCGACTACCTCACCTTCGCCTCAAGCCTCGGCAATCTCATGCAAAACAAAGGCTTTGACGCCTTCAAGCAGCACTCCTGGCACGGCTTGGTCCAGTTGCTTGGTTCCGGCTGGCTCGCTCCCGGCGTCATTCGCGTCCTCACCGCGATCTTCTCCATCGGTACTCTGATCCTCCTCGTCCCGATCTTCCGAACACCGTGGAACTCCCAATCGGCGGATTTCCCACTCCAACTGGCTGCGTTGATAACGGCGACGCTGGTCACCAGTCCCCATCTCTTCCACTACGACATGCTCCTGCTGACCCTCCCAGCCGTCCTCTGGTTCCGGACGTATCGCCTCCAACCATCGCCAGCCTTTGACGACGCCATCAAAGCCATTCTCACCGCCGAATTCGCCTGGCTCCTCATCAGCGCCCCCGCCACCCAGCACCTGCGAGTCCAACTCTCACCCATTCTCCTGACCTTGCTCCTCCTCGCTCTCTCCCGCCGATTCGCTACCAAAGAAATTTGTATTGCTTCTACCTGATCAATATCTTTCACTTACGGTATCTGATTAGCATTATTCAGAAGTTTTTCCTTGACAAAGCATGTCACATATAGTATATGTGACATGTAAATATGAAACTCAAACCATTGGAAAAGATCAGTCTTCTCGACCATACGGTGGATGCCCTTCAGCAGAACATACTCATGGGCGGCTATCAGCCGGGGAATGTGCTTGAGGGCGAAGGAAAGCTCGCCCAGGGCTTGGGTGTCTCGCGAACGGTTGTCCGTGAAGCCATGCGGGTCCTGGAGGCCCGAGGGCTGGTGCACATTGCCCAGGGCAAGGCGCCTCGCTATCGTGGCGGAGATCCCAATGCCGTCTCCGCAAGCCTGGAAGTCCTCCTCAAACAGAAGGACCACGGTCTGATGGACCTGCTGGAGGTTCGATCCCACCTGGAGACGCAAATCGCCGCCCTGGCCGCCGAACGGGCTACGCCCGAGCAGATTGACGCCATGCAGAAGTCCATCGACGAACTGCGGCAATCGGAAGGCGATCTCGACGCCATGGCCGCTGCGGATATCAATTTTCACAATCTTCTGGCGGAAGCGACTGGAAACATCATCTTCCGGATTCTGCTCGAGCCCCTCATGGGACTCCTCAAAGCCGCACGGCGACACACGCTGGAAAAATCCGGAGCCAAACATCCCGCGGACCGCCACCAGATCATTCTCGATGCCGTCAAACGCCGGGCCTCGGACGAAGCCCGTACCATGATGCAGCGACACCTTGAACTGACCGCTCAATTCGTAACACGGAACTGTGATCCACACAAAACCTAGTTGTGGATAGACATATCGACAATCGCAACGGAGCTAACCGAATGGTTCGACCGATGAGTGGTTCCTCGGATGAGCCGTCGATCAAGAAAGGAAAGGAGAATAGCTATGCAAAAACGTCGTGTCTTGGGTATGGTTGCACTTGTGTCTGCTGTTCTGACGCTTCTTGGCGGGTCCGCCTCGGCCAGCGTTATCAGCGTGAATATCGACACGTGTCCGCAAAATCAACTCGATCCCCTTCTTATCGGCTACAGCCCTACGACCGGTGTAGTCCCCGCGGCGAATTGGAACGATTTAATGGTCGGCTCGGGCGTCTGGCAATCTTTGCATGATGATTCGTTTGCGCCGAGTACTGCACAGTTCGCGGCCTATTACACGAATAATTACACTCCTCAAGTGACATCGTGGACCGGATATTCCACGGCAATGCCCTATGAGGCGGATAACAAACTTCTGTCCGGGCATATCTATAATGCAGCGGGGACCATCGATACCATCGCTCAGTTCCGTTACATTCCCTACGCGGCCTATGATGTCTACGTCTACTTCAACAGCGGGGCCATTACGAACAACTACCAGACGTTCTCTATCGACGGAACGTCGTTCTCGGCGGTTGGATCGGAATTGACGACGGCTCCGGATTCCGCATTCGTCCTGTCGAACGGATCGAACGATGCCAACTATGTGAAGTTCTCGAACGTGAATCTCTCCGAATTCACCCTTCGAGCTTCCGCCACCAGCGGCTATAGCTATTTCAACGGTTTCCAGATCGTTGAGGTACCCGAACCGATGACCCTCGGACTGCTCCTGCTCGGATTGGGATTCCTGCGGACGCGGAAAATCGCATAACGGCGAATCGCACACCAGAAAACGTCAAAGGCCCGGTCACTCCGGGCCTTTTTCTTTGCGCGGAACCTTCTGCTTCACCTGGCCGCTTATGGTGGTTTTCTCCGCCGGCTCAGTTCGTGTCGCGCACCAAAAGTGCACCAAAAGCGCACCAAAAATACATCTTTTTACACTGTTCGGTGCGCAGTCCACCCAAACAAAAACCCTCCGGTTGGCAGCCGGAGGGTTCTGATTACATGTCATTTTGTGGCCGACATTTACGTCGCGTTCGGAAAGCACTTCGAGGGCATCGATATTTTCGCTGCCGACACTGAAGAGCGTCCGAATGTCATTGGCTGTGTTGAAAGCCGTTTTTTGCTGATTTTGGGAGAAATTCAGGCCAGGTCTAGTAACCTTTGTCCCAGTCCGGTTCGATATCGCGGGCAATCGATTCGGAGACCAGTACCTCTGTCGGCAAGGTTTGAAGGATCGATTCAGGTACCCGCGGTGTGACCGGTCCGTGCAGGACCAGACGCGAGATCAGCCGCTGCCAAGTAGTCTGCGTGCCGTGGATCAGCAACGCGTGGAAGTCCATGCGATTTTTGGACTCGATGACCTGGGCTGGTCCGATGGTGGCGGCTTTGGGGGGGACCATGGCGAGATCGCCGCTCATTCCGAAGCTGCCGTGGAGCGAGTTCTGTGCGAGCGTGAATGGGCTGAGGGTACAGATGCGCGGTCCCATTTTCTTCCACTCGCTCAATGAGCCGGCGAATTCGGGGGCGTCGGGCTCGATGAACGCCAGATGGCCTGTCCAGCCGGGACCGCTGTAGCAGATGTCGGCTCCGCCGGCATCGGTGATCATCTTGCCGTAGTCCTTGATGTTCTTGTTGGTGAACCCGATGATCTGCTTCTCGGGCGGGCGCAGATGTCTGTCGATGGAATAGAGGAAGTTGTGCTTCATGGCATAGGTGAAGCCCTGGGGCCAGGTTTCGGGTGCGATATTGCCATTTTCGTCGGCATATTCGTCCATGGCAAAGCCGTAGACGTGCTTGCAGTCGATCTGGAATTTGTTGATCAGGTAAGCCACCTGCCTGTAGGTCGGACAGGGATTGGGCAGGATGATGACGATCTTTCGGCCTTCGTCACGGGCGGTCTTGATGCGGTGGAACATATCGGCGATCCACATGAACTCCACCAGGTGGTCCTTGACGATCTGGATCTTGAATTCGGGGTTCCAGTGCTTGGCCATGTCCTTGCTTTTGATCTTGCGGACTTTCTCCAACACCTTCACATCACGAAACGGGACACACTTAGCGGGACTGTAGACAAACTTGCTCATGGTCTTCCACCTTTACCTTGAAAAAGACACTGTATTACTTACCGCTACGATACTATTGTCATGACAGAAAGTCCAGAAATAAGATGGTGGGTGCGAAGCACTCACGCTGCGGAGAGAAGATCGCACGCTGAGCGTGCGTCACAACGAAGAGAAGATGTCCTCCAGCTGACGCTGGGGGCCCGTCGGCAGAGCCGGTGAAGAGAGAAGGATGTACGGCGAGTACATTGTTCCACTTCGTTTCTCGCTGGTCATCCTTTTATGCCGGACATGGTGATTCCCTGGATGAAGTATCGCTGGGTGAAGAAGAAGATGACGATGACGGGCAGGGTCATGAGGAGACTGGCGGCCATGGTAAGGGCAGGGTTGTTTCCCGCCTCGATGGAGAAGGCGAACAGACCGAAGGCCAGCGGGTACAATCGTTGATCCGCGATGTAGATGAGCGGTCCGATGAAGTCGTTCCAGGAGGACATGAAGGTGAAGACAGCGATGGCGATCAGACTCGGCCTGACCAGCGGCAGCATGATGTACCAGTAGATTCGCAGGAACCCGCAGCCATCGATCCGAGCTGCATCTTCCAGGTCTTTCGGAATTCCCATCATGAATTGGCGAAGAAGAAAGATGTAGAACGGGACCCCGAACAGGCTCGGAATCCAGAGTGGAAAGAGCGTATCGTAGGCCCCGAGAAATCGCCAGATAAGAAAGTTCGGAATCATGGTGACCTGCGGCGGGATCATGAGCGTGGCGAGCATGAGCAGAAAGCAGAAATTTCGTCCCGGCCATTGGAGACGTGCGAACGCATAGGCCACAAGGGAGCTGGAGAAGAGAGTCAGAATCATGTTCGCCACGACGAGAAACAGGCTGACGCGCACGTATCGCCAGAAGGGCATATATCGAAGGACGCGGTCGTAATTGCGCTGCAATTTCGAAATCCAGGCACCAAATGGGGTGACTCTTTTGAGTTCGATTGCAATTTTCATCCGGTGGGGATGGCCTCGCGTCAGCGGGGACTCCCCTACCGGTTTGAGGATGTTCCACGTCTTGATTTTCGTCGATTGATCGTCCTGGCTAGGCGGCTGCCATGTAAATGTCGTCCAGGTGAACCCGGCGAGGGGAATGGGATTGTCCGACACGTAACGGATACCAGATTTTTCGACTGAGAGGGTCAATTCGTGCCAGGTATCGTCGGCTTGGAAATCGAGCTGGACGCGGTGGAGGCGATCCGGGTCGAATTTCACGTCCACCATTTTGCTCAGGGACCACCGATCGGAGCGGCTGAAGTCATAGGCGACCAAGGTCCATTGCCGATGTTTGGGATACGGGCTGATCCGGACACTATCCGGTGACTCGACCTTGAAGTCCGTGATATCCAGGACGGCTTCGGATAGATCGGTGGTTCGCAGACGAATCTGCCCGAGGGTCAGCCGCCGGTAGATTCGAGCAAAGGCTGTGTCGACGAGTTGCTTATCCATCCGAGCACGAACGGCCCGCAGGAGATTTTCCAGCGAGCCCGACCATACGGCGGGAGAAAGAACGGCTCTCATGCGTTGGTAGACGCCGCGCGCCGTCTGGTCCAAAGCCAGTGACTGATCGATCTGGGCCGGGAAACGAAAACCCGTTTTGGGGATGAGCGAGATGATGAAATCAATGACTTCTTTTTGATACGGGCCATCCAGATCGCGGTAATAGGTTGTATCGATGTACGGGCTTCGAAGGCGGGGCCGTGGCGCAGTTGGCAGAAGCGTCAGGCGGGGTTGGAACAGTTCGGTATCGGTCTTGACACTGGTGGTGGCCATCCAGACAAAGGGGAGAGAGAAGACAACGGACCCGGCGATCAGGGCGGCGTATACCAGGCCGTGCTTAATCGTTTCCCATGCTTTTGCGATTGCGCTCATGGCGTCTCCGACTCGTAATAGACCCACCGCCTGGACACGCGGATCTGGAAGATGGTGACGACAAGAACAAGGGCGAAGAGGAACCATGCGAGTGCGGAGGCGTAGCCCATGTGTCCATAGCGGAAGGCCTGGTTGAACAGATGGTAAACATAGAACGTGGTGGAGTCGACTGGTCCGCCCTGGGTCATGATGTAGGCCTGGCCGAAGATCTGGAAGGTGGCGATCAGTCCCATGACGAGGTTGAAGAAGATGTAAGGCGTGAGTTGAGGGATGGTGATATTCCGGAACTGTGCGAACCACGAGGCACCGTCGAGACTGGCGGCTTCGTAGAGTTCGGGGTTGATTGCCTTGAGCCCGGCCAGCCAGATGAGCATGGTCGATCCTGCGCCCCAGAGTCCCATGAGGATCAGCGAGGGCTTGCTCCAGTCAGGGTCCTGGAGCCAGAGGGGACCTTCGATGCCGAAAGAGCGCAGCAGGCTGTTGACTAATCCGCCCTGGGGGTTGAGGATCCAGATCCACAGTACGCTCGAAGCGACCATGGGAACGATGGAGGGAAGATAGAAGAATGTGCGCCAGACGGCGATACCGTGGATTTGCTGATTCAGGAGCAAGGCCAGAGCCAGGCTGACCGCGATGGCGAGGGGAACTCCGATCACCATATATAGCGTGTTCCAGAGCGCAAGAGGAAAGAGTCGATCCTGAGTGAACATCCAGGCGTAGTTGTACAGGCCGGCGAATCGGGGGGAATGAAGAATGTCATGGTCGCAGAAACTGATCAGCAGGGAAAATAGCATCGGTCCGCCGCTGAAGACGACGAATCCGACGATCCAGGGCAGGGCGCTGATCCATCCGCCGATCCACCGGCGATCGAAGCGGACGGTACGGCGGGTATCCCAGAGATACACTCCCCCCGCCAGGACAAGCAGCAGGATTGCATAGGCGGCGATGAATTTGGGCAGGTTTAGGACGGGACCGGTCGGGCGGCGCAGTCGCTGATCGAGATCGCGCTGCACGATAGCGGCGGCCTGATCGAGCGCCGCTTTGGGCGTGAGCTTATGATAGAGGGCAGCGTCCATGGCGCGGATCTGCTCCTGCCACAGGAGCATACCAACGGGCGTCACGGGCCGATATCGGGCGTGGAAGAGCAGATCATTGAACACCCGGTAGCCGTCCTTGATGTTGTTGGGGATCGCCGGATTATCGTAGACGTATTTTCGGGCGAATTCCTCGTTGAGTTTGACCACGGGTACCTGGTGGGGCAGGAACAGCCGGCCTTGGGACTCCACCGATTCCCGCTGCGATTCGGTGATGATCCTCAAGCCTTCATCGCTGGTCATGAAGCGGATGAATTCCCAGGCGGCCTGTTTGAAACGAGCGTTGTAAGGAATGGCGTAGGAAAAGCCGCCGGACCACGTCACCGTTTGGCGTCCGCGGGCGATCTCGTCTTCCGGCATGGGCGGCGGAGCAATGCCGAATTCCAGATCGGGAGCGAACTGGGCGATACGAATCATCGACTCAGGAACATCGATCTTCATGGCGATCCTGCCCTGGATGAAGGGGTCGAGGTCGTTGGCCTGGGCACTGGACTGAAAGGCGACCACCTGGGCGTATCCCCTGGGCGTGATCGAGTCGTATACGTCGGTCATGAAGTTCAGGGCCCGAACGACCGGCGGGCTGTTGATGGTGCAGCGTGTTCCATCGGGGGACATGAAGCTGCCCCCTGCCATGAAGCTGTACATGTACAACCAACTATTTCCGAGAAGCGGCGCGAAGCCCACGACCGTCAGACGGGAACCGTCGTGCTCCGTCAGTTTGATCGCGTCGTTCTTCAACTCGGCCCACGTGCGAGGAGGACGGGTGAGCCCTGCGCGCCTGAGGAGATCTTTGTTGTAGAACAGCGCCCGTGAGTCGATGCCGTTGGGAATGCCGTAGAGTTTGCCTCGAAAGGTCGCCTCTTCCCAGGCGGCTTGATAGAACCGCTCGGGATAGGGAGAGTCCTTTCGGCCCATGCGACGATCCCGTTCGATGAACGGATCGAGCGGGGCAAATCCTCCGCGGCTTGACCATTCGGGAAGAGCAAAGCGATCGAAGTAGATGACGTCCGGGGCCACGCCCCCAGCCACGCTGAGCAAGAATCGCGTGGGATCGGAGGTGATGTCGCGCGAAGCATACTGGCCGATGATGACACGGTAGGCTGGTTGGTTTGGGTCCTTGGCGTGTCGTTGGCGGCTGAGTTCTTCGAAGCCGTGGATGGCCTCGGTCATTCCGGAAAAGGCGCTTCCGGGCGAGGTAAGCCCAGCGGGGGCCATGAAGGTGATTTCAATCGTATTGGCGGGCAGATCGGTGTCCAGAGAACGGGAAGGATGGAGCAGCCACAATAACCCGATGACAGCCAGGAATAAGATCGCGACTGATCGACCGGCCATTGTGAATCCCCCTGGAATGGATGATACCACTGGTTTGGTAAGGGGACAAGGGGGAGAATGTCGGGAGATGGTGGGCGCGGAGCACGCCACACGAGACGACTCACGTGCGATTAAGTGTGCGCCACATTAAAGAGAAGAGTCCCCCAGCTGACGCTGGGGGCCAGCCGGCGGAGCCGGGGAAGCGAGGAAGAATGTTGAACAGGATTTGACGAATGCCTGTTTTCACTGAATAATACCCATGATGGATGGGTCTGATTTGACAACGTGGATACTTCTGGTGATCGCGGTCTGGCCGTTGGCGTTTCTGGCGGACTGGGCGCACCGGCGGAAGCTTCGCGCGAAGTGGGGACCGGAGGCAATATCGCCGGGTCCGCTGGTCCTGCCGGGCGGCGCTCATGCGCCACTCCCCTGCTCGCGCACGGTGGCGCGATACGTGAAACGATTCGACCGTTTTCAGTTGGCGGACAAGGCGCAGTTGCTCGTGGATGGCCGGCAGGCTTATCCGGAAATGCTGGCGTCGATCGAGGCAGCGACGAGTTCCGTCCACCTTGAGACTTATATTCTACATGCAGATCACACCGGGAAGCGTTTTCAGGAGGCCCTTATCCGGGCGGCGAGACGGGGCGTGGAGGTGAAACTGGTCTATGACTATATCGGGGCGTTCGGGATACCGAGGCAGTTCGTCCAGGCGATGCTGGACGCGGGCGTGGAGGTTTCGGTCTATCACCCCCTGCTCCTGAGCCGTCCGCTCTGGGCGATCAACCGGCGAGACCATCGCAAACTCCTGATCGTCGATCATCGGATAGTCTTTACCGGCGGGCTTAACATCGGCGACGACTATGCTGCTCCGGAGGAGGGCGGCAAGGGTTGGCGAGACACACACGTCCGTCTGGACGGAGACGAATTGGGCGCGTGGGTGGAGCTTTTGTTTCAGTACGCGTGGCGTCACGCAACGCCCTACCAGGTGTCGTTCCGGCCAAGCACGAGGTTGCGGGAACGTATCCGCCGGCTTCGACGCCCCGCGACGCTTCGCAGTCTGTTCGGGCGCAAGCTTCCCATTCCGCCGTCGCTGTGCAACGATGGGCGAGTTCCGGTGCAGGTCATCGGCAACAAGGAGTTCCGCAATCGGCGGCGCATTCATCGTGCATATATCCACGCCATTCAAAAGGCCAAGCGATATGTGTTGATCGAGAACGGTTACTTCATTCCGGACACGCACATCCGACGGGCGCTCGCGCACGCGGTGAAGCGAGGCGTGGTCGTCGCGGTGGTAGTGGCCCATCGATCGGACGTCCGGATCACCGAGTATGCAAGCCGTGCCTTGTACACAATGCTTCTGGAATCGGGGGTGCGGATTTTTGAGTGGCCTGGCGCCATGATGCACGCCAAGACGGCGGTGATCGACGACGCGTGGGCCGTGGTCGGCAGCTACAATATGGACCACCGAAGCCTGTTCCACCAGTTGGAGAGCGTGGCAGTGATCGCGGACCCCGTATTCGCTCGAGGGCTGCGGGAACAGACCATGAAGGATATCGCGCAGTGTCAGGAGATTACGCTGAGGAGTCACGAACTGCGCCCGCTGCATCAGAAGTTGTTGGAATTTGGGGCATATCTGGTTCGGCACTGGCTGTAGTCACAATACGACGGGGCGACCCCCTTCTTTGGGTCGCCCCTCTGAGTCCGTACGCTTTGTCGGGTCGAAGCTTACCGCGTCTGACCCTGTTCCATCAGAGGTTTTCCGCTCTTGTCGATATAGTGCCACTTTCCGCCGAAGGTGCCACCGGTCTTTACGCGGGCCACACCGTTGACGAAGTTCCACGCATCGCTGTACTGTGGTGCAATGGCGAAATTGCCGCCTTTATCGATATAGCCCCACTTGCCATCGATTTCAACGCGGGCCAGACCGTCGGAAAACGGTCCGGCATTGGTGAACCTGGGCGTGATGACATGCTTTCCGGTCTTATCGATGAAGCCGTATTTACCGCCAAACATTCCACCGACCCGAACGAGCGCCAGTCCATCGGAGGAAAACGGTTCAGCGGAGTGGAACTGCGGTTTGATAGTGAAGTTGCCGCTCTTATCGATATAGCCCCATCGGCCATCGACTTCAACGTTGGCGAGTCCATCCATGAAGTTGCCTGCATTCTCAAACCTGGGATTGACCTTCAGGTTGCCTGAGTTGTCGATGTAGCCCCACTTTCCATCGATCTTCACTCGGGCCATGCCTTCGGAGAAGTCACCGACTTCGCTGAACTCTCTTCGGGGCGCGGTTGCGCCTTCCCTGTAGGCTGCGCCTTCCTCCTTGCCTAGAGAGCCGGCGACGATCTTGCCGTTTTTGTCGATGAAGGCCCACTTGGCGCTAAGCCATCCGCCGTCACGCACCGCGGCGAGTCCCTCGTGGAAATCTTCCGCTCGGCCATATTTCGGGGCAATGACCGTGTTACCCTTGGTGTCGATATAGCCCCACTTTCCGGATACTTCAACCTTGGCCAGGCCGTCGGAGAAGTCGCCCACATTCTCGTACTGGCGTTGGATGGCCATATTGCCTGTTTCGTCGATGAATCCCCACTTTCCGTACACTTTCACGCGGGCCAATCCCTCGGAGAAGAATTCGGCGTCTTCATACTTCGGCTGTATGGCAATTTTGCCGCTCTTGTCGATATAACCCCACTTTCCGTCTCGTTCGACCGGAAAGAGGCTCATTGCCTGCTTTCCATGCTGCAGCATCATCTCCTGGTGCGTCATTTTTTCGGTGCCCTTCACTTCGGGCTTGGGAGCTGTCAGATTCTCCTGTGGCTCGACTACGTTTGGTTGTGCCTGGTCCGAATCTTCCTTCATTTTCTCTGTTCCTGTGTATTCCGCGGCGGTTACCGCGGACCACCAGAACAGAGCCGCAAAAGCGGTCGCTAGAAAAATGACATTTCGTTTGGACATGATATTGATCCCCCTTCAATAGCCTTACACAAAATACGTTGTTATAGAACCCCACCTAGTTGAACAATTATAGAAGGGCCGAAATGGCGAGTCAACGGAGGCCAAGTTGTTGGCGGCCATAACCGATGAGCCAGCAATCAATTGGGCGACATTCACCTGCGAACACGAGTGGAAGGTATCCGTTTTTTTGGGCGTGCCAACTACAGTTCGCGGCCAACGGCTTTGGCGATCGGCGTCAGTTGGTTCATCATTTCCGCGAAAGAGGCGGGAGTGATGGATTGCGCGCCATCGGTCAGGGCATGCTCGGGGTCGGGGTGAACCTCGACGATGAGCCCATCAGCGCCCGCGGCGATGGCAGCTTTGGACATATCTGAGACCATGTAGGCGTGTCCCGTGCCATGGCTTGGATCAATGAGAATGGGCAGGTGGCTGACGCGTCGAATCGCGGGGATGATGGCCAGGCAGAGCGTGTTGCGGCAGTAGTCTTCGAAGGTGCGGATGCCGCGTTCGCAGAGGATGACGTTGGGGTTTCCGCTGGCGATGCGATATTCAGCGGCCAGGAGGAACGCTTCGAGAGAAGC
>CAZLZE010000027.1:0-45442 GCA_964563935.1 uncultured Phycisphaerae bacterium
CACCAACCGTCTTCTGCGGGACAGGCCGAATCCCTGGATCCGTGCGGGGGGGGGGAGCTCCCTGGCCCTGGGCCTGGCGTTACTCGTGGCAGGTATGGGCAGCCAGACATTCTATCCTCGGGAGGGGGCAGTGGGAATGTGGGGCGCCATCGGTCTGATGTTGCGTCTTCACGTTGAAAGGCAAAAGCGCGAGGCGAGAGTGGGGTACTACGATACGCCGTCGCTTCGGATTGCACCGGAAACACTTGACCGAAGAGGATACGTGGCGTGCGAGATGTAAGAACTGTGTTGCCCCGGTGGATCGTCAAGAATCGCAGTAAAAATAGATCGGGTCGAGGGTTAATCCGGCTGGTCCAGTCTGGTGGTGCAAAAAGCCTCGACCCGAGAAATCAAATGTAGCTGGTTCTCCGAGATGCAAGTATGGGGAGAACGGACAGAGTTAAGTGGGATCGGGCCCTGCAGAGGCTGGCATTCTTCATTGTGGTCTAGGGCCCTGATCCAAAAATCGCTATCGCGTTCTGTCTTTCATCGTCATTCCTACCGGCACTCAAAGGCACCCACGTCAAATCCGGCGCCTTGGGGCCTTGCCTTTCCTTCCAAATCCTTCGAGATGTCAATTCCATAGAGCGTCTGGAAGGTACTATACACGTCGCTTGTTGCGCCTATGTCCACAGCCGGACTGTTCGTCTGAAGGTGGAAATCTCCGGTGGTCGGGTTCACAAACAGGGGGTCGGTCACGATGCAATTCTGTCCCTTACCTGTGGCAGTCCTCAACGCATCTAAGGTTGTATATCGGCCGGTCCCCAGCCGAACATTAAAATCTCCGGAGAAAATATTATTTTGCAGAACGGCGCTCGCGGCAGTCGTCGCATTCTCCAGGAAGACACCATACGTTCCGGGCTTAATGCCGGCGATGATGTTGTTCACTATCACGCAATTCGGAGTGCTGGAGAACGAGATCCCGCCATCGCAATCGTAGATTGTGTTATTGACAATATGCTTCGTACCGTAGCCCCACATAACGAAGGCTTGTCCCACATGATAACTGTCATTCACGTCATAAGTCTTTGTGGTGTGAATATTGTGGATCAGGTTGCCGATGAAATAGTGGCCTTCCTCGCGTGAGTCATTTGAGCTTCCCACCATGACACCGATTTCGTTATCGTAGATGTTATTGCCCAGGAACCATACGTTCTTGGGGCCATACTGGAACCCTGTGCCTGCGCCCATGGCGGACGTGCTCTGGCGGTGTCCATAGAGGACATTCTGAGAAAAGACGACGTTTTCGGCGTGTTTGACCCAGAGACCGGTCTGCTTGTTGTGATGGGAATTATTCCGGCCGATGTAGATGTGGTGTGTGTAAGGCCGAAGAGCAATCGTGCCGCCGTTCACTTGCAGGCCGTCGCCTTCATTGTGATACATTTCGTTATCGAGGAACCAGATGTGGTCGGCGTATTGCGTGCAGGTCATACCATGCCAGTCGCGGTCACCCGTGGCGTTCTGCCAGAGGCCGTTGTCATGCGAGGCGTTTCGGTAAATGACGATGTCATGGAGTGTCGCGCCGGAATTGCCCCACATGATGATCGCTGACTGGCAGTTGGAGACATCGAGGTTGCGTACGGCGACGTGGTGGGCCGGTCCCACAATGTTGACGCCAGAGGACAGGGCGTTTGTCGTAACTCCAAGGTTTTCCACGATCACGTAAGTGGAGTTGTTGTAGACGGAGACTTTGGCTGTGATGAGCGGTCGATTGACAGGATCGGCGCCACGAACGAAGACAGGCTGGCTGGCTGTGCCTATGGCATTAGTGAGGTTGACGGCATTGGGATACGGCCCGCCATGGACTTCCACGACGCTTCCCGCTGCCAGGGTGCTTGGAATAGTCATTCTAGGCTTTTCCGGCGTGCCGTACGGGTTTCCGGAGTCCGTGGCGCCCGTCTTGGTATTGTCCACGTAGTGCGTGTATGGCCCGAATCCGGCGTCCTTGTACGGCCCGGTACCCGTGCTGTAGTTGTACGTCTTGCCTTCGTACATTTTGTGCGTTTCTGCAATCCCGAACGACGGGGCCGGGATGCCGATCGGCGGGACCCATTCCGTGGTCGGCGGCGGAGTCGTTCCGCTGATTGTGATAGTAACGGTAGCGGGCGAACTCTCAAGTTCTCCATCGCTCGTCGTGAAGGTGAAACTGTCGGACCCGGTGAATCCGCCTGCTGCCGTGTATGTCAAGTCTGGTGGTGTTCCCGTCAGGGCGCCGTTGGCCGGTGGAGTGACGACAGCAAATGTGAGCGTATCACCGTCGGGATCGCTGCCTGCCAGTGTAATAGGCGTCGGTTGTCCGGTGGTTGCCATGACTGCCTGCGAACTGGCGACGGGTGGATGGTTGACCGGATTGACCGTGATTGTCACGGCTGAGGGTGAACTGTCCTGCGTTCCGTCGTTGCACTTGAAGGTGAAGGAATCGGTACCCTTGTAACCGATGGCCGGGGTGTACTTCACCGTGGCTGTCGAGATTGTCGAGTTGTCAATTGCTCCCAACGTGCCATGCGAGGGAGCTGTCACTATGGCGAATGTCAGATCCTTGCCTTCCGGGTCCGAGCCGGTCAAAGTGATGTCCAATGACGTGTCCTGGTCCAGCGAAACCGAAACGGTCGCCACGGTCGGGGGCTGATCAACCACGACGGAGAAGTTCTGGTCTGCCTGGTTCTGGGCCATATTAGTGAACGTTCTGGAAGAGGGAGTAAATGTATATGATGCCGACTGCGCCCTTACGACGCCTGTCCAACCATAAGGAACTGTCAGTGTGAAACTACCATCGGCAATTGTCGTGTCCGTGGCGTCTTGGCCGCTGCTGTTGTTCGTTCCCTCGGCTGCGACGACAATATTAGCGATACCCACTCCTGCCATGTCGAGTACGCGGCCAGTGATCTTCACCGGGCCATGCGCGGCTGTGAAGTTCTGTCCCGTTTGATCCGCGGTGATGGAGGTGTACGACCGACTGGCAGGGTCGAAAGTATAGTCGGGACTTTCAGGTGTGACGGTTCCGCTCCAGCGGTTTGCAACCGTGATTCGATAAGTCCCGCTGGTATCAGTTGTATCCGTATTTCCCCCGGGGTTCGCCACCACTATAATACCGGCCACTCCAGCTTTATCGGCGGTGAGAACTTGACCGGTGATCTTTCTTAAGGGGCGGCGGGTGAACAGGACGCTCTTTGTCGTATTCTTGGTTACGCCGCTTTCCTTGTAGGCCGCTGTGAGAACGGCGGGCGTGTCTTCGGAAATGGCGGTCGGGGCGGTCACCGTACCGTCCGGGCTTACTGAGCCATCGCCTTCCAGCGTCCAAGTAATGCCCGCGACGATCTCTATGGTTGTGGTGTTGTCATAGGTGGCCATCAGGGTGAATTTCTCACTCTCTCCCTCGGTGATCGAAGGAGGACCGGAGATGGTGATGCCCGTCAGCACTTTTCCGATCTTCTTGGCTTTGATCGTGATATTCTTATGTGCTTCCTTAGTGGTTTGACCTTCGATGTAGGTGGCGTGAACGATAACGGGTGCATTTTCCTCAACCTTGGCAGGAGCTGTGTAGATTCCCTTATTATCTACGGAACCCGGACCGCTGGCGACCGACCAGATGACGTTTTTAGCCAGGTTAACGCTGGAACCGGACTCAAAGGCCATGGCCAGAATATACTTTCCGGTTGAACCCTCGTCGACGATCTCCGGGCCGGAAATCATGACCGTAGCTTTGCTGATATCGCCCAAACCTGGGATCGATTCCAGGCAGCCGGGAACCACTGGCACGCCTGTCAATAACAAAACAATTATCAGAGAATAGATGCGGGCAATATAGGTCGGTCGGAGTGATGCATAATCAGAAAAACCAATACGTGTGTGGAAAAACGGCATTCAAATCTCCTTTCGTTCTACCCTGGTCCAAGTGTGTAGCTGTTGAGGTCTCTGCTTGGACTGAACCAAAACAACTGTAAACATGTGCGTCCTGGCAAGGAGGGTAAAACAATGAGGTAAGAAATAAGTAGATGCCGCGATTCCCTTGGATGTTATCAGTGAAACGTGGTGCTTCTTGTGGGGAAAGTCGCTGCTCCTCACGCCTTGCTGCGCAGGCGTTGCCAGTTCTAGTTCTATCGTCAAGACGTAGAACGGAACTTTAGTTCGGATTCTATGAATGAGTCTTGTGATACCTTTCTCCACGTTTGTCTTGTATTTTTTGATTGACAATCGTACACGACTGTGTTAGAAATTACACCCGGTTTATAAGCTTGATTTTACCACAGTGGGGTCGAAGTAGTAGTGGAATATTGTTCTGAACGGCGGTGAATTTTCCGTTAATTCGCTTACTACTTGGCTGACGTTGCTTTCTTTCGGTGGGGTTGTTGCACACTTCTGAAGCTGTCTCGGACACCGACGGGGACAAAGTCTATCCACGTCCCAGTAGAACTCGTTCTTGCAGGCCCTCTGGGCTGGTGCTCCTGATCCTTCTCTCTGTGAATATTGAACGATGCAACCGTTGAGTTGGTATACGCAACGCTTGAAAGCTATGACTGCGGGGGAACTTGCCTGGCGAATGCACTCGGCAGTGCGTGACGTCAAAGAACACTATCTTCAAGCCTGGGGAATACCACACCTTCCTACTGTTCAGATGCGGCAGGAGGCTCCGGTTGACTCCCCCGGCTATCGAGTGAGCGATATGACGGTGGGCGAGTGGACCGTCGCCAGACCGGGTCATCCGGAATATGAATGGTATCGGCGTCTTATCGCTCGGGCAGACCGCATCGCCAACCATCAGCTCTCGTTCTTTGGTCTCAAAAATCAGCCCCTTGGGCCGACGATCGACTGGAATTACGACTACAAGCACAGGAAAGCTTCACCCAAACGTTTCTCTCCGCTGATTGACTATCGCAACTTCCAGGTGACAGGCGATGCGAAGTTCGTCTGGGAACCCAATCGCCACCATCAGCTTGTCGTGCTGGCTCGCGCCTATCGGGCCGGTGGCAGCCAGCGATATGCTCAGGCTCTGTGTGAGCAACTGACCAGTTGGCTCGACCAGTGCCCGTTTGGGATGGGAATGAATTGGCGCAGTCCCTTGGAACTGGCTGTTCGGTTGATCAACTGGGTGTGGGCTATCGACTTGACCCGTGAGGCCGGGATTTTCCGGAGTTCCTTCCGAACGCGACTGTTGCAGGCGGTTTATCTTCATTTGTGGGAGATCACTCGCAAGTACTCACGCGGTTCCTCGACCAACAACCATTTGGTTGGCGAAGCGGCGGGGGTATTCATTGCTGCAAGTTACTTCACCGAATTGGCGGATACCGCCGAGTGGCGATCGCAGAGCCGGGACATACTCTGCCGGGAAATCATAGCCCAGACATATCCCGATGGCGGCAGCCGGGAACAGGCGCTAGGGTATCTGTTCTTCGTCATGCAGTTCTTCCTCTTGGCTGGTCTGGTGGGAATCCGCACGGGCAGTCATTTCCCCGAGGAGTACTGGCGAAGACTGGAGAAGATGTTCGAGTTTGCCGGAACATTATGCGAAGGGGGCCATCGACCGCCAATGTTCGGCGACTGCGACGACGGGTATGTCCTCGATCTTGGTGCCAACCATGGCGACATACTCGCCTGGATGCCGGTGGCGGCTCTGATACTTAACCGTTCGGATTTCCGGATATGGGCGCCCGAGTATACTGAAACGACCAGGTGGCTGCTCGGTCGGGAAAGTCAATCCCGATTCCACGCCATGCCGCCTCGACCGAGGAGGGTAACCTTGGCGTCACGGGCATTTCCTGCCTCCGGTTACTATTTGCTGCAGTATGGTACCGATGATCCGGACAATCGGATCAGTATTGCGTTTGATTGTGGGGATCACGGTTTAAAGCCCTTGGCAGGCCATGGGCATGCGGATGCATTGAGCTTCACCTTGCGAGCGTTCGGTGAGGATGTTCTGGTCGATCCGGGGACCTATGATTACTTCACCTTTCCGTCCTGGCGCGAGTATTTTCGGAGTACGTGGGCTCACAACACGGCGACCGTGGATCAACAGAATCAATCCGAGATCCGTGGTCCGTTCCTCTGGGGTTCTGTCGCCAGGGCCAGATGCTGCGAATGGAATCCGACTCAAAACGGTGGAACGGTTGCGGGTGAACATGACGGATATATGCGACTCGGTGATCCCGTCATGCATCGCCGTCACCTGCAACTGGACGGGCGGAACCGACGACTGGTGGTGCGAGATATTTTCACCGCTGAGAGACAACATGATGTCGCCCTCCATTTCCATCTGGCCGAGGACTGTCGGGTCGCTGGGGTCGGTCCCGGCTACTACCTGATCGATGCCGGACCAGGAATGGTGAAAATGTACTTCGACGAAAGAATGACCGTTCAAATCCTGTTGGGGAGCGATGATCCGATCGGTGGATGGGTGAGCCGGGGGTATCATCACAAGAGTTCCTCCACGACCTTTGTGGCACGGTGCTCGTTCCTGGGAGAACTGATCTTGGAAACCCGCATGGAAATCGGTGAACGATGGTAAGTGAGCGGATAATAACCATCCCTGTATCGAGTCATCCGCGGTCATTTCCGGCGGCGGCTGTGACGGCCATTGCTCTGCTCTTGATCTTTGGCACTGGATACCGGGTTTTGGCGTTTCGCCTGGCCCGACCGACGCAGAGCATCTCTCTTCCGCCAGGAACGTTAGCCCACTTACCCCTGCAGATCGGAAAGTGGGTCGGCCGGGATGTTCCCCTGGATCCCGCGATCATCCGGGCGACCAATGCCGACGATCACATTAACCGCACGTACACTCGCCAGACGCAGGGGGATCAGGTGAGTGTATTCATCGCTTACGGAGTCCGAGGTCGGGACCTGATGCCTCATCGACCCGATGTCTGCTATCCTGGAGCGGGATGGATGCTGAAAGAAACCCGCACGATTGAGCTTACGGTGGAGAAGGGATTACCGCCTCTGGTATGTCGGATCTACCGCTTTCATCGCGGCGGACTTGACCTGCGAAGCATGTCGGTCCTGAATTACTACATTGTGGATGGAGAGTATTGTCCGGACGTATCTTTGCTTCGGGCCAAAGCATGGCGGGGCGCGGAGGCGATTCATTACATGGCCCAGGTGCAGATCGCCGGGGTCGGTGATGTGTTCGGCTCACCGGAGATTCCGGAAAAAGACCTCTGTCAATTTACCGCCGATTCTGCCGCCGCGATCCGCAATCTGCTTCCACGCTCCAACGCAACGGCTGGTTCGCGATGATGCACGTGATATAGGGTCAGGAGGGATATCCCGGTGCTGAAAACCGATTCACTGATTGATTTTAGCGGAACTGTCCGGGAAGCTACCCGCAATGGAGGCGGAGTCAATCGGTTTGTTCTGTCCATTGGCCTTTCGTCGGGAGTCCTTGCCGCTCTGATCTGGAGCTACTGGTCAACCATTGTGGATCTGGTCGAGGAATGGAATGAAAACCAGGATTATTCCGTAGGACAACTGGTCCCCCTGGTCGCAATCTATCTGGTCTGGTATGAGCGAAAGAATCTAAGACAGTCCCGGGTCGATCCATTCTGGTGGGGAATCGTGATCATTCTCACAGCTCTTGCGATACGGATCTACGGGCTGTTCTTCCTTCTGCAGTCGGCTGAGCGATATTCCTTGGTTATCCTGATCGCCGGGTTGGTCCTTTTGCTGGCCGGCAGAGATGTCTTTGGCTGTATCAAGTGGATTTTTCTGTTCCTGTTTCTCATGGTCCCGTTGCCCGGACGGCTTCATAACGCGATCAGTAGCCCGTTGCAGAGCCAGGCAACCGCCGGGGCGGTGTTTCTGCTTGAGACCTTTGGTGTGTCGGTGGTTCAGGAAGGAAACATCATCCGCCTGAATGGAACGACCCCTGTGGCCGTCGCCGAGGCGTGCAGCGGGTTGCGTATGCTTACAGCCTTCGTCGTGGTCTCCGCGACATTGGCATATATCGTCCGCCGTCCACGATGGCAGAAGATCGTGTTGCTTCTCTCCAGTATTCCCGTGGCGATTGTCTGCAATTTGCTGCGGCTCTGCGGTACAGCCCAACTGTTTCTGGCGGCGAACAGTCAGACGGCCGAACGTTTCTTCCATGATTTCGCGGGGCTTACGATGATGCCCCTGGCTGTGTTCATTCTCATCGGTGAATTGGCACTGATGAAGAAAATTGCGCCGGAGGAAGCGTCTTCGGTTAATCTACCCAGCGGGAAAGTTCGAGTCGTGCAAGCCCACGAAAGCAAAAACACAGTGCGAAAATAGCCGGTTCCGATATCGGAATCGGAGGATATGTGAGAAATAGAGAGATAGGGCCTGCTTCCCGATATCTTTCAATTGGAGAGCAGGATTTCACGTGTGATACAATGGGATAACCTTCAGGCTTCGATTATACGAACGCCAACCTGGAACTACTATTCTCATGTATGATTTGCACCGGGGTCTTCCCTTAAAAGTGATCTGGACGCTTCTTCTCGGCATCACCCTAATCGCCGATGCCGGTCTTCAGCCGCCTTCTGGGTCGGTTCCGGAAAGGCTCTCTCCAAATCCGTCCTGCCTGATGCGGAATTCCTGTTTCGCCGTGGAGGATGACCCTCCAGACGTTGGCGAAGACGCGGAGATAAATCTTCTGACGCTCCCGGATAGAGAGGAATCGGGCGCACGGGAGATCCATAGCCTGCCGCCTGTGCCCAATAGCGTCTCACTTTGCCTGTTTGCCTTCGGAAGCCTGGGCGCGCTTCGCGCCTGCCGATCGATGGCCAAGATGAGTCCTGCCGCCTCTGTCCCGGAGTGGTTCCATTCTGGAAGCATCTGCCAGATTGGGCACAAAACGGCCTTGGATCTTAGTCTCGACCTGCCTTTCGCACATCAATTCGCTTCCGCCGAAACACCCAGCATAGACTTGCCGGGCGAGATTTCGACCGGCATGACACCATATCATGACGCACTTGCTCATATTCTTGTGCCTCGTGGTCCGCCTGTCTTTTTCCTTGGACTCAGTTCAACTGTCGGGTTCTAGGGGAAGAAGGTTTAGTAACGTGCGGAGTCGCTCGAAATGAATGACCTGGCACTCTGCATGTTCCATAGAAAGGATCAAGCCATGAAGAAAATCGGGAGAGTGTTGATACCTGTCCTGTTGTTGAGTGTAGTTGGGCCTGTCTTGGCGGGACCTCTGGCGCCGCCCTTGACGGTGACGCCGGTGGCTGGCGAAACAACGCTGTTTTCTGCCTTTGCGCCGGGCACGCCCGTGGCCTATGTCGATTGGATGGTGCTCTCAGGGGGTAACTACAGTGGATCAGTGCTCAGACCACTGGTCCAACAGGCTTTTGGTTCCGACGTGATACCCGATGGGAAATACTTCTACGCCTATCAGGTGGAATCTCTGACCAATGACGCCGAGGTGTTCACCGTGAATATCGCATCATCTTCTCTTGTTGAGAATGCGGGGGCCTCATGCCTGGACCTGGATGATGTCGGACATAATGAAAACTACTTCTCCAATCTGGGATCCTCGCCCGCGCCGGCCGAGCATGAGTTCTGCCCGCAGGAACCTCCGGTGGATTCCACATCAACGTACCTGAGTCAGTCCTGCATCACATGGCGGTTCAACGGTGAATTAGACGCAAGGGAGGAATCCGAAGCTCTTTGGTTTGTCTCTTCGTGCAGTCCGTCCTACCGTCCGGTGGCGATACAGCAGGACAGTGTGCCGCCCAGTCCGGGAACGGGGGGCATACCATCCAATCAGGTGCCTGCTCCGGGAGCGGTTCTTCTGGGGATGATCGGCCTGGGTCTGATCAATTGGACACAACGTCGTCTTACCTGATTTCGAATGACAACCAAAAAGTTCGCCGTATGTAGACGCATCGCCCTCCCGCTGTTGAGGCGGAGGGCGATGCTGTCTCTATTTCCATCTCCGTTGCAGGAGTGAACCATGACCATTGCACGCCAACCCGCACGAGTCAACTATCGCGTCCTGTTAATTACGTTTGCTGTCCTGGTCGTTCTCGTATCGGCTGCCTTCGTTACTCATCGTGTCCAGCGTCGTGCCACAACCAAGCGGGCCTTGGAAATGGGATTGCAGGCGTATCAGCGCCAGGATTGGGCGACTGCCTGTACCAACCTCAGGCAGTATATTGCTCAGTATCCCGATGATTCCGTCACCCTGAGAAAACTGGCGCGGGCTCAGACCTCCATTCGCCCTCTCGATTCCGATGCCGTCAAATACGCCATCTATTCGTATCGAAATCTGATGCGGCTCGAACCGAAGGATCCGGAAGTGTTCTCGCAACTGATCTCCCTTTATGCCGCTATTCGAGACTTCAATGAAGTTGCCTACCTCGCCGGCAAGCGGCTTGAGATGATTCCGGATGATCCTCAAGCCATGCTCTGGTCAGCCAAGGCGTGCATCGCCCTTCGGAAGCCCGATGAAGCGGCGAGTTTTCTCCGTAAAACGCTCAAACGTTGCGAAGTCGGAAACGACACACGTTCAGAATATGCGGAAGCGTGCCTGTTAATGAGCGGACTGGCGCTATCAGCCGATTCGCAACCCCACGCGGGAACGAGTCTGGAATGGCTCGACCGAGGTCTGCGTCGGGATCCAAACTCGATTCCCGTGCTTCTGCGACGGGCTAGATTGCATCGGACGCTTCCCTCGACCTCCGCTCATCCACGCGCGGAGAGTCTCCTCAACGCCCAGACAGATCTCGAGCGTGTCGATGCCCTCAGACCCGAGGATCCTGGCGTCCGCCTGACGCTGTGTGCGGAGTGGATGAAACTCAACCGCTTCGACCGAGCGTTGGTCGAAATGGAGATTGTGCGCCGGGTCGATGAGGCTACCATTCTCAAGTACTTCTCCGATATCAACGATTGGGTGGTAGGGCGGTTCAATCAGGAGGCGGAACTCATTCTTGTTTCGCCCGCCAAGGACAAGGGAGCACAATTGGCCGATGAGACCCTCAAAACGCTGACGCTTCCTCGCCATCGGCTTGCGGTTCTGCCATCTGCCATCCGGCTGTACCTGGCCGATCAGAGAAAGGCGGAGGCCAGGAGATCTCTGAATGAGTATCTGGACCTGATACACACGAGAGACTCACACCGGGAATCGAAGGAAAAGACTGCCTTTCTCCAGGCCCTGGTGGCTTCCGCGGAAGAAGATGCTTACTGCGTCATCAATTTGCTTGAGCCCCTCATGTCGAGAAACGCCGACCATGCTGAATTCTGGGGACTGCTCGCGGAGGCGTACATGCGGACGAATCAGCCCCGCCGGGCCATCAATGCCATGACGCAGTATCTGCGGCTCGTACCGGATGACGGAAAGATGCTCTTGCTGCTCATGAATGCACATATCCAGCAGCGGAATTGGGCTGGTGTGTTGCAGTTGGCACCGCAGTACAAGCCCAAGGGGCCGACAGACATTTCCGCCCGGCTTTTAACCATCGAAGCCAGAATGAATTTGGCTCAAGAACGCTCTTCCGCACCGGACCGGTCGGAGATCGACGCCTTATTCAAGGAGTTGACCGACTTGCAGAAATCGTTTCCCGATCGGTCGGACATCCGCTTGCTCAAAGCCACCTTGGCCGCAGGACAGGATAGGATCGACGTGGCTGAAAAAGAACTCAGCCGGGGCGGCGGAAACCCCTCTGATGCCATGGCAGAACAACTTCAGTTGGTTAGTCTGTATTATGGAAGTGGGCGTGTGGACAAGGCAGCTGATCTCTGCAGGGAAGTCTGCCGAAAGTATCCCCAGAAGGCGCAGGCATGGCTGACGCTGGTCGAAATACAGAAGGCGAACCGTCAGTACAAGGAGGCGATGAGTACTTTGCTGGATGGTTTGTCCAACCTTACCAGTCCTCGTCAGAAAGAGTCTTTTCGCATGCAGATTGCGGTCCTTCAGATTCAGCAGGGAGATCGTCAGGCGGGAATACGAACTTTGCGGGAAATAAGTGAGAGGGCGAAAAACGATACTCAGGTGCGATCGCTTCTCTTGAGTCTGCCCGAGGTCTATCGGGACCCGGTGACGGCTCAGAAATGGGTGGACGAGATCCGGCGCATCGAGGGTGATACCGGGTTACTCTGGCGGCTTCATCAGTCTTCGCTCTGGCTGAATGGAACGCAGTGGCGAATGAAGCAGAAGGAGATATTTGAGTATTTGAACACGTGTGTTCAGGCGGATCCCGGCTGGTCGGCGCCTGTCCTGCTCCTTGGCGATATGCATGAGCGACTTGGACAGTACCAGAACGTGGAGAACCTCTACCGACGATTGCTTTCCGCAGATTCCTCGTGTACCGACGTATTTGACCGACTGGTGGACCTTCTCGAGCGACAGAAGCGGTTTGGCGATGCCAGGGAAGTATTTCGTAAGGTAACGTTGACACCTGCCGCTGTCAATCTGCGGCGGATTCGATCTGCGCTCAAAGCGGGTGACATTTCCCAGGCCGTGGACGGACTGAAACTCCAGGTCCAGGAGGATACAAAAAGCGTTCGTTCCCTTATCCTCCTCGCCCGGCTGGTTTACTCGCAGAGCAAAGATATAAAGGCCGCCTTTAAGTATCTAGACCAGGCGGAAGCCGTTGAACCGGGCGCGACGGCGGCACTGGCTGCGCGAGTGGCCATCTTGGAAAACGCGGGGAATATTGCCGAAGCGAGGAGAATCCTCGACGAAAGAATCAAGAAAGGCGATGCCATTCCCGCTCTGCTCCTCCGGGCTGATTTGTTTGCCGGTACTGGTGACATGACGCGGGCTGATGCCGATTTTCGACAATTGGCTGCGCTGGACAAGACTGGCCAGGGATACGAACTGCTAGGGAAGTTTTATCTCGATAATCAGCGCATTGACGATGCTGTAGAGGCCTGGAAGAAAGGACTCAAGGCCCATCCGGAGAATCTATCCATGAAGCGAAGATTGATGAAGATGCTCTTCCTTCGTGACAAGGGCGATGACCATGCACAGGCCATGATCATGCTGAAAGATCTGGAGGGCCGTTTGCCGGACGATCAGGACGTGCTGTGGGTTCGCTCGCTTGTCCTGCTTGCGGAGCGAACGGAAAATTCCATAGCCAGGGCTCAGGACAACCTGGAACGCATCGTTCAACTCAGACCGACAGCCGTCGAAGCCCATCTCCAACTGATCAACTTGGCCATACAACGTCAGGATCTGACCAAGGCGAGAGATTTGGCGATTCATGCTCTGGCAGCCAATCCGGATAACCGCGATCTGATCGTTCTTCGCGCCCAGACGGAACTCGGGCTCAAAGACGTTCAGACTGCCGGAGACTTGGCCCGAATGGTTCTCAAGGAAGCACCAGCCAATACCGACGCCCTCAATATTCTTCTTGCGATCGCGGCGGGTGTGCGAACTCCCTCGGCCTTTCAGGAACTCCGTTCCTTGGTGGACCGTGCTATCCGACTCCATCCGGAGGATGAGCGGCTCTGGGTGGTTCACGCCGCAGTCCTCAGGAATATGGGTCAAACCAACCAGGCTTTTGCCGATCTTGAAAAGTTTCTGCAAAAAGAAAAGAATGAGTCTTCGATTCCTGTCCTTCTGGCATTGTCAGATCTGCACCGAACTCAAGGGCGGTTTGATCTGGCGGAAAGATACCTTTTAAGGGCGGAAAAAGTGGATCCGATGAATCCTCTTGTCCGCCGAGAGCGAATCATCTGGCTGGGGGATCAGAAGAAGTATGATCGCATCATCGCTCTCACGACCGATCTCCGAGCCAAAAGAGAGAAAAGCGTTGGTGATCTGGATGCTGCCGCGTCAATCCTGGCATCATCAAGAAATGCTGCTCATGTGACTGAGGCCATCGCCATTCTGGAATACCTGACGACGCTTGCACCGCAAGCAGTCGATGTGCATCTTCGGCTTGCCTGGTTGGTCTATCAAAAAGGCGATTCTGTCCGCGCGGAAACCATCTACCGCCGGATTTTGACCTTGGACCCCAATAATCTCCAGGCCATCAATAATCTGGCTTGGATACTATCCGATGCTCGGCAGGACCATCAGCAGGCTCTCAAACTGGCCAATCATGGACTGTCGCTCGCGCCGGAAGATATCAATCTTCTCGATACGCGGGGCACCATTCTTCTGAAACTTCCTGATCAGGTCCGACAAGCTCGAACGGATTTTGAAGCATGTGTCCGGTTGGCGCCTCCGGAAAGCGCGGACCGGGCCCGAGCGTTGGTGAAACTGGGACGAATCTGCGTCAAGCTGGGTGATGTGGTCCAGGCTGGAAATCATCTTGATGCGGCTGCCATGATCGATGTCCGGCATCCTGTCTTCACCAATGACGAACGATCAGAAATCAGGGATATCCTCAAACACTTGTCCTCTTCGCCGCAAGGTACTGTCGCCAAGGCTGGCCTGGCGCCTTGAGATGTGTTCACAGACCCTGTCGATAAACCGGTACTCTATTTGTCTGCATGTTCAAAATCGTAGTAGGGGGCTTGTAAACCATGAAACGCACTGTGATGTCGAACGTGTCTCAAAAACCATTTGGTACGGTACGATCCGGAATCACGGTTGGAGTATTTCTGCTCTGCGTGATCATCGGATGCTCGGATCACCGGATGGAAGTGGAAGAGTTTCTCGAAATGCAGGAGCAGGCCCGGAAAAGCTGCGCCACGACCCAACCCTGCAAAAAGGCGGCCGACAAAGTTGCCATCGACAGGGAACTGGGCCCGTACAAAGTCGGTCCGTCGGACGTTCTTACGATTACTCTGATCACCGCCCTTGATCAAACCACTCTCTCTCCACCCATTCAGGTCCGCGTCGATCAAAAGGGAGAAATCCGTCTGCCTCTGGTCGGCACGATCAAGGTGGGGGGGTTGGAAATGCACGAGGTCGATACGGCTATTCGAACTGCCTATGTTCCCAAGGTGTACCGGGATATGTCAATCTTCGTCGATGTGGTCCGGCCGGAGCTTACTAATGTCCTGGTAACTGGCGCCGTGGTAAACGCGGGCCTCGTTCCGTTGCGTCGAACGGAGCGAGATCTACTGCGGGCGATCGTCGGAGCGGGGGGAGTCACGGAAATGGCTTCCGGAAAGGTCACTCTGCGCCGCCTCCGCCACCCAGGGAACGAACTGACGCTTAATCTTGGCTGTCCGGACGATGTGCGGGCGGCCTTGGCTCTGGCCCCCTTGGAAAACGGCGATATGATCACCGTCCACGCGGCGGTACCCAATATCATCTTCGTCGGTGGACTGGTCAACGCCCCGCAGGCACAGTCCTATCCCCCGGGGGTCGAGATCACCGTCTTGCAGGCGATCGCCGGTTCGGGCGGGCTGCGAACCGACCTGACGCCGAGGGAGGCCACGCTCGTCCGACGAATGCCTGACGGGAAAGACCTGCACGTGAAGCTCAACCTGGACAAGATATCCAAGGGGGAATCCCCCAATCTTACCCTGGCTGCGGGCGATATCCTTTGGGTCCCGTTTACCGTCGAAACTTTTATCGAAGACTGGATCAATCAGCACATCTACATCCGGGGCGGTGCTGCTGCCAGTGTTAACTACAACGTCAATGGTATCGAATACCTCAACCGGCGGTCTCAGCAGGCAGGACAATACAACAATGGAAGCTCTGACTACCAAAATACATACGACCCCTTGGGATTCCTCAATCGCAATACCGCACTGCAGAATCTTACCGCCCGACCGGTTACTACCGGTCAGTAGCTTCCTCAAGCAGGATAGACTCGATCTGGGCCCAGTCGTGAGCGGACTGAGCGTCTGGGATTTCCTTCCCCACGATGATCGCCTTCATTCCGGCTCGCAAATAGGTCTTGGTGTCTCCGGTCGTGTTGCTGATTCCAACAGCCAGATTGACTCCGTCCTTGCGGAGGTCGGCCAACTCATATCGTTTGAACCGGGAGGGACTCAGCCAACGCTCCTGGAATGGATACCACAACAGGATTGGCCCGTCGGGAAAACCATACTTCCTAAGCCATATTCGCGTTCGCTTATGTAACGGTCGAGGACGAGCGGAAAGGTAGACAATCGCATATCGGCGGGAAAGTTCGTTCACTACCCGTACGGTGTTCTTGTCAAAGGGTATTGGCTCGGGCTTGACCTCCAGCCAGTTTCCTTGTGTCAGGGTGTTATCCACGTCCAGAACAAGTACCGGACGATGCGGAGGAACTGCCAACACCATGACTACATCCTCCCCTGATCGATAGCGATGATTTCCCGGGTATTTCGCCTGAATTTCATACAACCCTGGCTCGGTAAGACCTACTGTGGCTGTGGCCACTCCCTCTCTATCTGTAAAGCCGTTCTTCAGCAGGCATAGCTTGACCTTCGCCGGCGCAGACAGGAGACGGAACTCAATCGGCTGGTGTTCAATATCCTTCAGGAAAATATTCTGCTGCTCAATCTTTGCGCTGACATGAATCTGCCGATTCGGCAAGGATACGACATCTTCCCCCGCCACAATCACCCGCTGGCTGGTACATCCCGCCCCAATCACAGAACAGCCCGCCAAGATGATGACGAACTGCCGCCGCAAATATCGCTTTGTCATGATCCTCCCCCTTTGACCCCTCTATGTCGCGGACTCTATTTGTCTATGCACTTGAGTCCCGAACCTGGTTGACCAGGAAAAGAACCGCCATACGTACCGCCAACCCATTGGAGACCTGTCTCAGAATTGCCGAGTGCGAACCGTCCGCCACATCCGATGTCAGTTCGATTCCCCGGTTGATCGGGCCCGGGTGCATAACCAGAACGTCCTTCTTGGCCTTCGCCAGACGCAAGCTGTTCAGTCCGAACAATCGCGTGTATTCCTCCACCGAGGGGAATACGTTCGATGTAATCCGCTCCCGCTGGACCCGCAGCATATTGATTACGTCCACTTCGGGCAGAACTTCATCCAGTTCATGGCTGATTGTCACGCCCATCTTCTGGATTGCCTTTGGAACCAGCGTTGTCGGTCCCACCACGATCACCTGAGCCCCCAGTTTCGTCAACCCCCAGATATTGCTCCGGGCCACCCGGCTGTGGACGATATCGCCAACGATCGCCACCTTCAATCCCTCAATGCGGCCTTTGATCTCCCGGATGGTGAACATATCCAAGAGACCCTGTGTCGGGTGCTCGTGAGCTCCGTCCCCGGCGTTGATGATCGGAACATCCACGCAGCGGGACAGGTAATGCGGTGCTCCCGGGGCCGAGTGGCGGATGACGATAACGTCCACCCCCATGGCTTCGATGTTCCTTGCCGTATCGATCAGGGTCTCGCCTTTGGAGATACTTGACACTTTCGCTGAGAATTCGATTACGTCCGCCCCAAGCCGGCTGGCCGCCAGCGAAAAACTTACCCGCGTTCGTGTGGAATCTTCAAAAAACAGGTTTACCACCACCCGTCCGCGGAGGGCGGGAACCTTCTTGATGCTTCGCGTGGAAACGTCCTTGAACGTCTCCGCCGTGTCCAGAATGTGGAGAATCTCCTCTTTCGAAAGATCTTCCAGGCCCAGCAGGTTCTTGCGCTGCCAGACCAACGTTTCCGTTCCGGAGTTCGTGAGGGTTCCTGCCATAATTCCTCTTACTCTTTCAGAATGATCTTATCCTCGCCGTCGGTCTCGGCGAACTTGACCTGGACATGTATGTTGGCTCGAGGTAGCTTCAGCCCGACAAAATCCGGTTGGATGGGCAGCTCCCTCCCCCCTCGATCCACCAGGACAGCCAGCTTGATCGCCTTGGGACGTCCCAGATCCACCAGCGCATCCAACGCCGCCCGAACTGTCCTGCCCGTGAAGATTACGTCATCCACCAGGATAATAACGTAATCGCTGATGTCAAAGTTGATTTCTGTCGCCCGCACGCGGGCCTGTCCGCCCACTTGGTCCAGGTCATCCCGATACAGCGTGATATCCAGTACGCCCTGATTGGCGATTTTCGCCCCACGTTTCTCGATAAGCTGGATCAGACGGCGAGCCAGAATGTCGCCCCGACTTCGGATCCCCACGATCGCCAGCGGATACGGTTGTGCCGGAAGGTGGGCAATCTGGTCCGCGATTGCCTGTAACCCTTCTTCCAGTTTCTTGGCGCCCAATATGTTTGTCATTATTAAGTACCGGATAGCCCTTCCTGTTTCAGTTCCGATTATAATCGCAGACCCGCAAAAGTCCAGAAAAGAGATGCATGGGCAGCAAAACCATGCAAAAAGAAAAGGCGGTCCTTTTTCTGGATCGCCTTCTCCATCGTTCTGATGTCCGAGGCTATCTGGACTATTCTTCCTCTGCCTGGGGAGGCGGAGGAACCTGTTCCGGACCGCCGGGACCTCGTCCCGGCCGATTTCCGGGTCCGCCGAATCGCCCCTTGCCTCCTCGTCCCGGACCCACTCCGCTCTTCTCACGCTCTTCACGCATGATCGTCTTAAGCCGATTCATTTCCTCCGGCGACAGTGCATTTCGTAAACTGTCCATCGTCTGCTTCATGACCTGCCGATGGGCCTCTCGATCACCCTTCGGAGTTGCCTGGAATTTCTCCCGGCCTTCCGCGAGGATCTTCTCCACCTGCGCGTTCTTTTCAGCCGGAAGGTTCAACTCCTTGATCGCCTTCGCCAGTATCCACTGCCTTCCTTCCTCGCCCGCACCTCTTGCCTTCCCCATTCCCGGTCCTCCTTGCATCCCTTTCAGGGTTCGTTCTCGATCCTGCTTGAGTTCTTTGAGCTTCGTCTGTTGCTCCGGGGTCAGGATGGCATTCAGATCGCTATCGAATTTGGTCCGTTCCTGTTCCAGCTTCTTGACGATTTCCTCCAGCGCCTTACGGTGTTCCCGGACCATGGTTTTGTACTTGTCCATCTGGTCCAGGGAGAGATTCAGTTGGTCCGGCAACTGACGGGTGATCCGGTCGTACATGTTGAGCATGAACTTCGGTCCGCCGGGCGGCTCCCCACCGGCTCTTGGACCGTGTGGACCTCGCTGACCAGGTGGGGGTGGGGGCAAATTCTCGTCACCAGCCGGCTGAGCCCAGCACAAACCCAGGGGAACCATCAGAACTGCTAACGCACTCAAAATACATGTTTTGTGGATCATTGTGTATCCTCCATCTACCTGGTCTAGTGGTCTGTCGGGAACGTCCCGACCTGTCTGAAGGATCAAACGGCGAAGGGATACCCTTATTGCATCAAAATCCGCAAAAATGGAAGAGGGCCACTAGACGACGGCAATATTCCGTCTGCAGAACCAAATGGTGGAGACGATGAGCAAAACGGCCGACGCGACGAGCAAGGTGACGATATCCCGGGTCGGGTCATAGGGAATGCTTACATTGCGGGATACAATATATTCCCCAGCTACAATCTTGATCGGACGAAAGTAGTACAACGGACCCAGAAATGCGATTCTCTCCACGACTTTCCACCATTCGGCCAGAAAGTGCAGCAGATACGAAGCCAAACCCAGCCCTATAGACCAGCCGACCGCTATGCCGCGAATCGACGTGATGGCGCTGAAGAACACCGATATGCTCAGTAATACCAGGTATATGGCGTAAAGATTGATGGCCACGTATACGATACGTCCGAATTGGTACGGCTGGGGCAACTTCGGCGTGTGTTGCACACCTACCCACGTTCCGATCAGCATAGACAGAATGAGAAGTATTCCGCCCACGATTCCTGCCAGAATTGTGGTCAAAATGACCTTTCTCCGTGAAGTTGGCGTCGAGAGGAGTAACTCGATGGTCCCTCGATCAATTTGGCCGACCAGGACCCATGATGGCAGCATCACGGCGAAAGCAGCGAGGATGGCGAGCGTCACCGGATGGATGTACGCGAACGATCCGATCGCCGTCGTGGATGTCATGGATAGAATGTCCCCCCCGATCATCGCCTTGACAATATCCGGGAGGTTGTGAAGGTAATTCAGCCGGTATCGCAGGTTATACAGTGGAAGGAATGTGACGACCAGCCAATGGAACGCGAAGAGCGTCGCCCCGGCAATAATAGTAATATACCAGTAGTCTCGCCAGATTCGGCTCCAGAGCGGAATACTCAAGGGCATGTACCATCGCCACGATCTATGCAATCTGCTGTTCGACATGATTCTCCTTCTCATGACGATAAAACCGCATGAACACTTCCTCCAGACTCGCCCCCTCGATCGTCAGGAACTCGACCGGCAGTTGGCTCAGGTATGCGAGCATCTGTTCCGTCGGCAGAGAGGAAACCAGATGAATCTGGCGTCCTTCCACGGATTCCACTTCAAGCCCCTCAGGCAGGGGTTCGATCAACTGGCTTTCCGGCTTGAGGACCAGCATGATGTGTGGGATGCTCTTGGCCCGAAGTTCGTCGATATTCTCATCCGCGACCAGACGGCCCGAACGGATAATCGCCACCCGATTACAGATTCGTTCCACCTCGCTGATAATGTGGCTGGAGAAGAATACGGTCCCGCCTCGCGAGGCATATTGCTTCAGCAGGTGATAGACGGTCTGCTGAACCAGGGGGTCCAGACTGTTGGTCGGTTCGTCCAGGATCAACACCTCAGGATCGTGCATCATGGCCTGGATGATCCCCAATTTCTGGCGCATTCCTCGGCTATGAGTACGGATCTTCAGGTTCAGATCCAGATCCAGCGCCTCAGCCAGTTCCTCCGCCCGGTCGTGACACTCGACTCCGCGCATGTCCGCAAGGAGCTTCAGCATGGCCCATCCGCTGAGATGATTGAAAAATCGCACATCGCCCGGCAGGTACCCTGTTACGGCCCGGACCGCCATGCTCTGCTTGGCCATATCAAAACCGCAGACTTTGGCCCATCCCGACGTGGGTTTCAAAAATCCTAGCAGCAATCGGAGCGTCGTCGTCTTTCCCGCTCCGTTGGGACCCAAAAAACCGTGGATCGTGCCTCGGGTCACATTCAGAGTCAAATCCGTAACGCCTCGCCGCCGACCGTAATACTTTGTCAGACCGGATATTTCAACCGCGTATTCTGTCGCCATATCATTTTCCAATGCCAATTATAGGCTTGTCAGAGGACGACTTACTGTAACACATTGCGATCGAACCCTCAAGGACAAGAAATCGGAGAGAATCGGCGAGTGAGACGAGTCTCTGCTCCTGACGTGATCTACTTCTTTCCTGTCTTCAAGTATCTGGTGTTATTAATCCGAAGAGTCAACCCGATACGGTCGAAGTGGTCCAGCAGGGGAAGGGCGTACTTCCTCGACGTATTCAGCAGATACTTGAATTTCACGCTCTCCAGCTTGCCTTCTTTCTGAATGAAGGTCGTCAGAATCTCCCTCGCTTTCTCCACCGCTTCCCGATGGAACAGCAATCCTTCCGGGACCTTCACCAACCGGCTATGCTCCAGAAGGATCTTGATCGAAGTCTCCATTTTCTGAGGCGGAAGCTTCATCTGCACCGCCGCTTCCTGTATGTCCGGCGGGGCGAATTGTCCCTTGCGGTATATCGCTTCGATCGCATCCAGGACTTTCTGCTCCCCGTCCGAAACGATCTCCTTGTGCTCGGGCAGGGCATATCGCTGGTTGCGCTCGACCACCTTATTGTGTTGGCGCAGAAAGTGTATCAGCCCATCCAGTACCTGTTTGGGCAGACCGGAGGAGGACTGCAGTTCTTCCGAGGTGATGCCGGGGCTTTGCGGTGACTGGTCATGGAAGTTCTTGATGCAGTCCACAACCTTGTCTTGATCCTTGGCGAATGCTTCTTGATGCACAAGGAGATCCTGCCCCAGTCGCACTATTCGCCCCTCATTTGTCAGATCGTGAAGAATTTCCTGCGCGCGAATGATCGGCATCTTCGTTCGCAGCGATACCTCCGACGGCCCGATGCCGGATACTCCTGCCGTCTTCACCACGTATTCGGCAAAACCCTTCTCCGTCGCGATCGCCCCGAACCACTCCTCCATTTCCTGGCGTATTTGTGGCCGATTGCGCTTCAGCCGCCGGGCCACCGCCTCGATGATAATCCCGCCGCCAATGGTTGCCACTGGAGACAGCGATCTTACGATGAAGCGGTCCCCAGGGCCGGCCACCACCGCTTCCGCGAGTCGAAACTGAACAAAACATTCCTCGCCCGCTCCCGCCGTGTTCTGCTCCATCAAGTAGACTGTTGCCTGTGATTCCGTGGTCCCCGTGTGAAACTTCGCCTGCATGCCGTTCTTGATGTACAGGTTCTCATGTCCAAGTATTCTCATTTTCGCGACGAACCATTCCGATGGCCAAAAATAGCCCGGCGCTGCAATCACGTTTCCCCGCCGAATGATGTTGTGATCCCACTGACGGACGTTGATTGCGGTGCACTGCCCAGGCTTGACGATATCACTTGTCCGTTTGAACACCTGAATCGCCTTCACACGGCCCTTCTCGCCTTGTGGAAGCAGTTCCAGTTCGTCGTCGATCCTGGCTGTCCCCGATACCGGAATTCCCGCGATGACAGTCCCGTATCCCTGCACGGAAAATGCCCGCTCTACCGGCAAGCGGAAGACGCCGTCTGTCGTCCGGGGCTTGACGGATTGAACGAGGCTTTTCAGGGCCGGAATGAACCGGTCGAATCCTTCCCCCGTCACATTCGACACGGGGATAATCGGTGAATTCTCCAGAAACGTACCCTTCACGTATCCGCGAACTTCCTCGGCCACCACGGGGGTAAGCTCGGGACCTGCCTTGTCGATCTTCGTCAATGCCACGAGTCCCTGCTGAACACCCAGGAGTGTGAGAATCTCCAGATGCTCTCGCGTCTGAGGCATGATCCCATCATCGGCGGCGACGACGAGGATCACCGCGTCCATGCCCGTCGCGCCGGCCACCATGGTACGCACAAAGTGTTCATGTCCGGGCACATCGACAATTCCCACCTGCAGGTCGCCGATCCGGCAAGGGGCGAACCCGAGTTCGATGGACATCCCCCGTTCCTTCTCTTCCTTCAGCCGGTCTGTGTCGCACCCGGTGAGATTCTTGACGAGGGCGGTCTTCCCGTGATCTATGTGTCCCGCGGTTCCCAGTGTGACGTTGATCGGTTCAACGGGCATCGCTGAGAATCTCCGTGATCGCACGAATCACGATGGTATCCTCGCCATCCATAAGCGTTCGTGGATCGAGAAGGACCTGCTCTTTGTGAATCCTCGCGACGATCGGGGGCGAGGATCCTCGCAGCCGGCGAGCCAATTCTTCAGAAGTCATTTGGGGAGAGCGAATGGACACCAGCTTTGTCGGCAGGTTCTGACCAGGCAGAGATCCGCTACCCATTTGTGAAAATCCATCCGCTACGGTGATTTCCGCCTGTGGAACTTGTTCGTCGATCGTGTCCGCTATTCGTATCGCCTGTTCCTCGATGTCCTTCAGTTCCCGAACCAGCATTTTTAGCGTCGGAATTTCACGCATGGCGACGGTCTCATCCAGGAACAGGGATAAGGTGGCCTCCAACGCCGCCAGGGTAAGTTTGCCTACCCGCACAATTCGGGCGAAGGGGTTCTTTCGGATCGCCTTGATCCACTCCCGCCGGCCGAGGATAATTCCGCCCTGCGATGCTCCGATCAATTTGTCCGCGCTGGCGGTGACGATATCCGCCCCTGTACGAATCGATCCCGGCAGCGTCGGCTCGTCCTGGAATCCGAATCGTGAGAAATCGAACAACGCCCCAGCCCCAATGTCGTCGATCAGAGCGAGATTACGGCGATGGGCAATCTGTTCCAGTTCTGCCAGTGAGACATCCTGCGCAAACCCGACAATCTTGTAGTTGCTCGGGTGCACCCGCATGATGGCTGCCGTGTTTTCCGTGATGGCGTTTTCGTAATCCCTCGGATGTGTCTTGTTGGTGGTTCCTACCTCCACCAGCTTGGCCCCGCTCGCTTCCATGACCTCCGGCAGACGAAACGAGCCTCCGATTTCCACGAGTTGTCCTCGCGACACAATTACTTCCCGCCCCTTGGCGACCGTATTGAGCACAATGGCCGTCGCCGCGGCGTTGTTGTTCACCACAGTGGCCGCCTCGCACCCCGTCAATTGCTGAAGCAGCCACTCGATCCGTTCATCGCGTTTTGACCGCTCGCCGGTTTTCAGGTCGATCTGCAGGAGAGAGTATCCCGACAGTTCCTCTGCGATCTGGCGAATCGCCTTGTCCGCCAGCACCGCACGACCTAACCCAGTGTGCAGGATGATCCCCGTGGCGTTGATGGCCTTTCGATAGTGGGGGCCTATGGCCAGTTGGACCTGTTTGCGGATCTGGGTCATCATGCGATTCTGAATCGACCCATTCCTCGCTTCCTCTCCGTTTTCGAGAAGCAGCTTTCGCACGTGGTCGACCGAGCGTCGAATGGCGTCCACCATCACACGGTGGGAGACGTTCGCTGCCCAGTCGTACTTCCGAGCTTCGTGGACAAGAGCATCGACGGACGGAATCTCCCGCAATATTTCATTTTTGTCTTTGAGCATTGGTTGCTCCACCTCGGGTGATCATACAATCCTCGCCACTGAACGAATTGTACGATTGCCAGCCGGGAAAAGCAATCCGCGCTGTGGATGGTATGAGGCAAGAGTTTGTTGTATAATGACCAGAAGATGAGGAAGACATGCCGACCAAGCCAAAAGGAATGAAACTGAGGAATATCATCCTGGTGATGATCCTCACCGTCGCCTTTGTGCTGATCGCTGAACTCACCAAGCCCTTGAGACCTCCCGGGTTCATTCGTCTCAGGAATCCGCAGGTTCACATGAAGTTGCACTATGGGCTATGGGGCAAACGGATCGATCCCTCGACGGGCCCGATTCAAATCCCCGCTGGCCAATATCGTCCAACGGCCGTCTGGCTGGAGGAAGGTCATTTCACGTTGTCGTGTGACGAATCCTGGGGCCGCCTCAAACCCATCATCGTCCGTGTCGGCCAGATCACGGAGCTGGACCCCGGGCCGCCTCTCGAGGCACGCATGAACGTTAACGTGAGTTCGGAGGAAGTGTCCATCTTCTTTAACCTGGTGGGAAAGATGGAGGAACATTACAATCCGTGGGCCGAGAAGACCGGATCGGCACTTCCCGCACCCAGTTTCCGCATTACAGACGAGCAGGGCAGACTTCTTCACTCCGATACATTCGGGTTTGGCTGAAGTGGTGGGCTCTGTTCGTACTCGTGGCGAGTACCTAATGGATTTAAGGGCAAATTTCGTATCCAACTCCAACCCAACCTGGGTCCGTTCCAATGGAAACAGGTGGGTGAGTGGTACTCTATTCCATAATTGCCCTCTCGCCCGCGACAGGCTGGCAAAACCTTTCCTTCTGTACGTATCCGTTCTAAAATGTTCCCTGTAATCTGTTGTGGAGGACCCAAATGACAAAATGCTGCTGCACCCGGAAGAATGATGAAGCAAGTTTCTGCGCCGGTTCGGACGGCCTTGACAGTTCCCTGGCTTGGTTTGATAACATGATTGGCAACTGCTACGACTATGCCGTCCAAGCCAGCTCAGAAGGTCGTCCCATCGTCGGCATTATGTGCGAATATACGCCTCGAGAGTTGATCTTGGCCGCCGGGGCGGTGCCTGTGTGTCTGTGTGGCGGCTCCGCCAAGACAATTCCCGTCGCGGAGAAGCATCTGCCTACGAATCTGTGTCCGCTGATCAAATCGACCTACGGATATCACCTCCAGCGATCCAACCCGTTCCTCGAAATGGCCGACCTTGTCGTCGCGGAAACCACGTGCGATGGAAAAAAGAAGATGTATGAACTGATGGCCAAGTCACGCCCCATGGTCGTCCTTGAGCTTCCGCAGAAGTCCGAGGACCCCGATGCCCTTGTCCATTGGGTCGCCGAGGTTCGGAAACTCAAATCAACCCTGGAAAAACGGTTTGGTGTCCGTATCACAAAGCAGAAGCTCCGCGCCGCGATCGAACTGATGAACCGGGAACGCCGGCTGCGACGCCAACTCGCTTCCCTGATGAAGCTCGATCCTCCCCCGTTTCTCGGGCGACAGCTCCTGCAGTTCAAAAGCAGCATCTCCGGAATTCCGGAAGATATGACCCAGTACGAGATCGCCTGGAAGGCCTTACGAAAACAAAAGGCGAATCCCGACGCCGCCTCTCGCGTCCGTGTCCTTCTTACCGGTGTTCCCACTGCCCATGGGGCTGAACGTGTCGTAGACCTCATCGAGGATCACGGTGGGACGATTGTCTGCATGGAGAATTGCACCGGCCTAAAGCCGATTGTGGAGGACATCGATCCGGACGCTGACGATCTTCTGCAGGCTGTGGCCGAGAAGTACATCCACCTTCCCTGCTCCGTCATGACACAAAACACCCGTCGATTGAAGATGCTGGCAAAAATGGTCAGGGACTTTCGCCCCCACTGCATCATCGAACTGACGTGGCACGCCTGCCTGACGTATGACGTGGAGGCTTTCTTCATTCGCGAATTCGCTCGACGCCAAGCCCGGCTGCCGTACCTGCATATCCAAACCGATTATTCGCCTTCGGATTCCGCACGCCTGACCGTCCGAATCGAAGCGTTATTTGAAATGGTAAGGCAGCGACGAAAGAGGTGACACCATGATCTGTGCGGGTATCGATGCCGGTTCGCGAACGCTGAAGATCGTTTTCTGGGATACCGACCGCCGGAAGATACGGGCTTGCGGCCTGATTGATCAGGGCGTGCGTCAGAACGCGTTGGCGGAGCGGCTTTTCCGTCGCTTGTTGCGGGAGACCCGAATTTCTGCCCGCCAGGTAACTCGCGTGGTGGCCACAGGGTATGCCCGCGACATCATCTTCCTGGCAGACACCACGGTCACTGAGATTACATGTCAGGCGGTGGGAGTCCGTCATCAGATGCCGAAAGTTATGACCATTATTGACATTGGCGGGCAGGACAGCAAGATCATCCACCTGAACGAAGACGGAACCGTCCGCGATTTTGCTATGAACGATCGTTGTGCGGCCGGTACGGGGCACTTCATCGAGATGACCGCGGGGAAATTGCGGCTGAACCTGAAATCGCTGGATCGAATCGCGTGCAAAAGCAGGCATCCTGTCCCGATAAACAGTATGTGTGCTGTCTTTGCGGAGACGGAGATTATTGGCCTTCTGGCGGCAGGTTCTGCTCGCGAGAATATCTTGGCTGGCGTGCGACAGGCCGTGGCTCGGCGTATCGCATCTTTGGCGGGATCACACCTTATTTCCCCCATTGCGTTTACTGGAGGTGTGGCCCTCATTCCCGGCATGCGCGAAGCTCTGAAATCGGCCTTGGGTACGCCGGTCTTGGTGACTCGTGATTGCCAATATACCGCAGCCATCGGAGCCGCCAAGATCGCCGAAAACCCAGATGAGAATTAACGATGTAAGTTGCCGTCTGCTGGTGCACGGTCAGACGGTGTCGTTGATTGTCTTTCGTTATTCGCACTGGAACCGGACTGGCCACGAACCGTTCGGTTCCTGGTTTCTACTTTCTCTCTGCATTCCATTCCCATGCCATCTTGCCCGATCTTGGTCTTACGCGACCTAACCCCTTGTGGCGAGTAAGCATTTCCCCTATGCCAAGATAAACTGGCACGATTGCGCCCATAGGGCGAGGACTTGGAAGGGGGGCGTGGTCTTCTACTTCTCCGGCAATCGGACAATGCTGAGCCAGAAATTCTCGATCGACGTGATAATGCGGATGAAATCCTCGAAAATGATCGGTTTGGTAATATAGCAGTTTGCGTGCAGTTCATAGGCCCGATGGATGTCTGCCTCGGCGTCCGATGATGTCAGAATGAGTACGGGAATATGCTTCAACTTCTGATCGGCCTTGATCTCGGCTAAAATCTCACGCCCGTCCTTCCTTGGCAGATTCAGATCGAGAAGGATAATGTCCGGCCGCGGCGATTGGGCGAATTTCCCCTCCTGCTGGAGAAACTGGGTGGCCTCTACACCGTCTTCGACAATACTTAGCCGATTGGCTATCTTGGATTTCCTCAGGCATTCCTGAGTCAGACGGACGTCTCCAGGATTGTCCTCAATAAGCAGAATTTCAATAGGTCTGTTCAGATTTTCCATACTCCCTGCTTCCTTCTCATGTCCCGCAATCTGTCGATGGGATACTGCACACTGTATCTTATTGTATTCCCGATACCCCGACCTTGTCGCTCTGCCGCCAAAAAGTAGAGTCTGCTGATACCCATAGACTACACGAGACCCTTGGCAGGGTAAAGGAAATTTCCGCGGGGTTCCATGCGAAATCGTCGCTGGCATATCCAGACTTCGCCCATGGCGGATGTCTGTCGATCTTAATCGATGCATTGGTTTCGGGTAGAGCATTCAGGAGAGGCCTCGCCGGATACGCTCACGACTGTCGATCTGTAGGCACTTCAATTGTGATTCGTATCCGGTCGTGGCCTCTTGGTGGCTCCTTCCACCGGACCGACCCTTCCCCCCAGGCGTATCGCATTTCAATTAGAACACACAAAATCAGTCATACAATCGGGATAAATGCTATTTATTCAGCCAAAATGTACTATGGGATGGTAAGGAATAATCCGATAGGTCTTCGATCAATCTGAAGATGCGAGTTCTGAGGCTATGGCGCTCAATGGTGTAACAAATAGACCGAACCAGCAGGTCCTTCCCAAAGGACTCCTTGATCAGGTAATCCTGGGCGTCCAACCGTACCGCCTGCGTCCCGGTCTCTTCATCGGAAAGTCCCGTTACCACCACCATGGGAATCTCGGGAAAACGCCCGCGTAGGGTTATGAAGGTATCCATGTCTTGGCCGTCGGGAAGGGAAAGGTCCAGAATCGGAATGTCAAATTTCGCTTTCGTGAGGAGACTTGGCGCATCGCTGAGATATTCCACTCTGTCACGCGCCTTCCTTCTTCCCTATCGTGAAGGGAGTTTCACAATCCCGAACCAGAAATCCTCTATTGAGCGAACGACCTTGATGAACTTCTCAAAAATCACGGGTTTGGTAATGTAGCAGTTGGCATGAAGATGATAAGCCCGGCATATGTCTTCATCCGCATCCGACGTAGTCAGGATTACCACCGGTATGCTCTTGAGATCTTCATCTTTCTTGATCTCGGCCAGAACTTCACGTCCGTCCTTCCGCGGCAGGTTCAGGTCCAGCATGATCAGGTCCGGACGATCTGTGTCCTGGTAAGGGGGCTCATGCCGCAGGAATGACATCGCCTGAACGCCATCTTCCACCACGTGAAGTCGGTTGGCAACTTTGAACTCCGATAAGGCCTCTTGAGTCAAGAGGACGTCCCCTGGGTTGTCCTCAACCAGAAGAATTTCCGCCACCTTTACCTCGTTGACGTTTGTCATAGTAAAGACTCCTCTTAACGGTCCCCGGACGTTCAAAACCGTTGACAGATGGGCGTCTTCCCCCTTTGGTCAATAATCAAAGACTATCAACGTGCTTGTTCCTGTGTGCACTTACTCCTTAACGATAATAGGATGTAGTACTGACGTCAAGAATGCTTTTCTTGACTGGACGAGCTTGGCATCCCTGTCGCAAGCTATCCGATCCGATAGTCGATTCGCGACCCGCCCTTGTTGCCGCTTCGCCTCAAAGATAGGATAAGCTCGATCTCCCCCGTATTCTTGTTCATCTCTCTGGCGATTTCCACGGGACTTTTGCCCATATCCGCCAGTTTGTGGATCATCTCACGCTCGGGATCCGCTTGTTCCACCTCTTTTCCCCCGTTGAGCTGGCTTATTCCGTTCCCAAATCCCATCTTCTCCAATTGCCGGATCTTCTGGTCCGCCTCTTTGATCAAGACCTCCAGCTTGCAGAATCGTGTATCGATATGTCCATTGATCTGTCTGGCCAGTTCTTGAAGATCGACCATTAGCTTCTGCAAATGATCCCGGACATCCCGTTGCTCTTTAAGCGAAGGGATACGTCGCTCGGCTTCTTCGGCCGTAAGGGCACTTTTCCCCTTGATTCGCCGTGTGATTCCACGCATTAACAGCAGGACACCGACAACGGCCACCAGGCAGAATACCAATTCCTTATTGATCACCAACTTCCCAAGTGTCTCATAACCCATTGAAAATACCTGCCTTAGCCTCCAATTGTCGTTTCCTTGCCGCTGCCGTTCTGAAAACCCACATCACCATACCTCTTATTATCGGACAGAACCGCTTGAGTCCCTGAGCGATAGATGCCTCTGGGTTCTGTCTGAAGATACGATACGCTGCCGTTGCAGGTCATTGCGAGGTCCCGCAGGGACCGTGGCGGGCCCTGCCAGGCGGAAAACCCGGCGGTGCCGGGCTCGAAATAATGGCTTTTCAAACACACACTGAGACGAGTGGTCAATCTTGGTGCACGTCATCCCCGAGCAACTGCCTCGCTCTCTCCGCCGCCTGGGCGTAGACCTGTCGGAAGTTGTTCCCCGTTTTTTCCGTGATCGTTCGGCAATCTTCGTATTCCGGACTGATCTGAACCGCTCTGCCGTCGAGATATCCCACCTTCACGCGAACGCGTCCGCCCGGCAGGTCCACGTCCACGAATTCACGTCCCAGTTTGTGTCGCTTTTCCTGACGTGTGCGCACGCCGAAGCTTGTGCTCTGCGTCAGGATGAATCGTACCAGTTCGTCCGTCCTGGCTGGCTCCGCGATGACTTCCACCAGCGTGGCCGGTCGGCTCTTTTTCATGCTCATGGGAATCTGTCCGACATCCAGTGCGCCGCGGGTCATCAGTTGTTCCGTCAGCCAGCCCAGATGCTCGCCCGTCATGTTGTCCACATTGAAGTCGATCACCGTCACCTCGTCCGTCTGTCCGAGTTGGTGTCCCTCATTGCCCACGAACACCCTCACTACGTTCGGCTGACCCGCATCGTCGCGAGTTCCCGCGCCGTAACCAATGGTCTTCAGTCGCAGTTCGGGAAGATAGACTTGCTGGGTACCCAACGCCGTGAGAATAGCAGCGCCCGTCGGTGTGGCCAGTTCGCCCGTGCGGTCCCCGGAAAAGAACTCGCTGCCCAGAAGCAATCGGGCCGTTGCCGGAGCGGGGACGGGAAGAACACCGTGTGCGCCCTTCACCTGGCCGCTTCCTACCGCGATTCGCGAATAAAAAACCGTATCGACATCCAGCAACTCCAGGCAAATGCACGCCCCGACGATGTCCACGATCGCGTCTATCGCTCCGACCTCGTGGAAATGGACTTTGGCGATATCACACTGATGGACTTCTGCCTCGGCCTCGCCAAGTCTCGTGAACACTCGGCATGCTCGCTCTATGACTCTTGCTGGCAGGGCTGCTCCCTGAATCATCTGGAGAATGGTTCCCAGATCGCGATGGTGATGATGGTGGGCGTGTTCAAGAACCACATTGAAGTGCTTGGCCCCAATTCCCGCCCGTTTGACGTCGGATAACTCCAGAGAGTATCCATGAACCTTCAAGCCCGAAAGCATGGACTGAAATTTCGTCCAGGATGCTCCGGCACCCAGCAGGCTCGCCACGAGCATGTCACCCGCCACACCGTTCGTACAGTCAAAATAAGCGATCATAAGTAGCTACACTCCGATGTTCAAAAAAGCCTCTTTTCTGGACGTATTATCCACTTTCCACCGGTGGTTTCCAGTGCTTCTTCAAACGTTAATGTCGAACTAACCCGTTATTTAAGTTCGGTATGTTCTGTTGCCGATAGAATCATCAGGAACGACATCTTTGATAACTGTTTGGGGGTTCGTGTTATGGACGATCGACGAAGATATTATCGGTTGGCGGCTCATCTTCCGCTGGACATTTACGTTCCTGTGGATTGCGGGAAAAAACTGCGCCGCGTAAGCTCCAATCTGTCAGCCGGAGGCGTCTATTTCCAGGGACATCCGGATGATGGAGTCGCCCCGGGACAAAAGATCAATCTGCGAATCGCCGTTCCACCAGGAATCGGTCGTTCGCCAAGGGAAAAGGTCCTGGAGGGCCAAGCCACCGTTCTCCGTGTCGAGCCGGTGGCAGAACTCCAACATGTATCCAATACCGTTGGGGTGGCGTGTGTGTTCGACGCGCCATTGCGGTTCTCCTGATCCGGATCGTTACCTATCGGTCGGGCGGGAAATCGCAGTTCACTGAATTGCAGAATACCGGGGATTATGTCTTCGGACCATTGTGGCGGTGGCAACAAAGCCAGCCTGGGTAGTTTGGGGTGTGGATAGTTAGGCGGGACCAGAATGAATCATTGTGAGACTTGCACAGGTGCCATTGCGCACTCATCCTGAGTCTGCGATGGGTGCTTGTCATTGCCTTCCGATCCCTTGCATACAAGGCTCTACCATCCGTAAGATTCACCCAAGAGACACTTGCATTCACACCGCAGTTTTCTTATCGTGATATCTCTGATGGTGCATTTTGCGCGTGGGGCCTGTGATCAAGTGGAAATGAACGATCTTGGCTCTATGATTTATTGCTGATTTGAAGGAAGTGTGCAGGAACTGAGGCCGATATGCAAACGCTGATTTGGGTTATTGTTGTTTACCTGATTCTGAACTCGTTGATCTGGATCGTCCGTCACGCCACTTTGTCCCGGGCTCAGAAGAAGGCGGAGAGTCTCGACAGCCATTTTCCGCTCGGTCGGCATCCTCGGCTTCCCAAGGTCTCAATCCTTGTCGCCGGAAAAAACGAAGAGCGGAATATCGAACGATGCCTGCGTTCCCTCCTGAATCAGAACTACCCGGACCTGGAAGTCATCGCCATCAATGATCGAAGCACCGATCGCACCGCCGAGATCATGGACTCGGTGGCCGCGAACGCCGGCGGGCGACTCAAGGTCCTCCATATCAAGGACCTGCCAGCCGGATGGCTGGGAAAACCCCATGCCATGTATCAGGGACAGAAAATCGCCACCGGCGAATACCTCATCTTCACCGATGCCGACTGTTTCTTCCAATGTCCCGATGCCGTCCGCATCGCCGTGGAATTTTCTCTGGAGCGAAAAACCGACCTGCTCTCCGTTCTGCCCGTTCTCGAGACCCCGAGCTTCTGGGAACGCGTTCTTCAGCCCGTCTGCAGTGCGGTCCTCATCATCTGGTTCCGTCCCGAGTGGGTCAACGATCCTGCCAAAAAAGTTGCCTACGCCAACGGCGCCTTCATGCTCTTTACCCGTGACTGCTACGACAAAATCGGCGGGCATCCCAGTGCCAAGGAATACCTCATGGAGGATATGAAATTCGCCCGCCTCGTCAAGGCTCAGGGAATGAAGCTCTATGTGGTTCAGAATCGCGATCTGTATCGCACGCGAATGTACGACAACTTCACCTCGTCCTTCAACGGCTGGGCCAGAATCTTCTACGGCGGTTTTCAGAGCGTCGCGGCCCTCGTGCTCGCTGCGCTCATGCTCCTGATCGTGAGCCTGTTTCCGTATTACAATCTGATTGGCGCCCTCGGCGTGGCCACTATCAAGGGCTGGGACCTGAGCCCCCTGGGATGGCATGCCCTCGCCTGGTCCGGTGTCGCCATCGCCGCTCAACTCACCGTTCTCCTGCGCTTCTACGAAATGAGCGGAACGCCGTGGTATCGCGCCTTTACGTATCCGCTTGGCGCTACCGTCACTTTCTTCATCCTCCTGAGTTCTCTCAAAAAGTACATCGGTGGAAAGATCGTCTGGCGAGGATCGGAAATCAAACACAGCGGTGGAAAAGGCGTGGCGTGAAAATGGCTGTCAGCGATCAGCTGTCAGCTTTCAGCTTGCTCTACTGAAACCATCTCCATAGTGTCATCGCGAGACCTCGCAGGGGCCGTGGCAATCCGGCTTGAAGACATGCGCTGGCGTCGGCACGCCAGATTGCCTCGTCGCTTCGCTCCTTGCACTAAGCACTATGGACTATGCACCAAGCACTTCTTCCCCCCATTATGGGACGTTCTTTTCGCGTTATCGGTCCTGCTTAAAAAAACTTTCTATCTCGCTTCCGAACAAGTCGTCCGATAATTGCCCAAAAAACTCGAAAAATTCATGTCTATTCAAGTATTTATGGGGTTCTTACCGAATATTCACGCGTCATATGTGAGGCAAATCAGATCTTTGACAACTGAAGGCTAAAGCGGCGAGAAAAAAAACAGGCGCAAGTAAAGTCCGAAAAAATTCGGTCCGATACATCCAATGCCAGGAAGGCAAACATCGAACCGGTAGATGGAAACGAAAAAGGTGTTCAGCGGACAGGATGTTCCGAGGAGCATCGAAGTGTGAAAAGGCTAATTCACACGGTTTCGTAAACAGGTAACAAGTATGGGTCTTGCGGCTAAGGAAAGCCGCCCGTTTAAAAGTCACGGAGGATCACAATGTCACGCATCAACCACAACATCACGTCTCTCCAGGCAATGCATAAACTGCTTGCCAACCAGGGCGACCTGGCGACTCGGCTGGAACGACTCTCGTCTGGACTGCGGATCAACAGAGGCAAGGATGATCCCGCTGGTCTGATCGCTTCTGAAAATCTTCGAGCGGAAATCAAGAGCATCAATGCCGCGATCGAGAATTCCACCCGGGCCAACAACGTTATTTCCACCGCGGAAGGAGCATTGAACGAAGTCAGTTCGCTGCTCCTCGATATCCGCGGACTCGTCACCGCTTCCGCCAACAGCGGCGGTCTGGCCGACGAGGAACTCAAAGCGAACCAATTGCAGATCGATTCAATTCTCGCCAGCATCGATCGCATCTCCAACACCACCCAGTTCAACGGCAAGAAGCTGTTGGATGGATCGTTGGAGTACACTCTGGCCAACGTCAATAACGCCCACTTGGCCGAAGTACGCGTCTATTCGGCTCGGCCGCCCGAGAGTGGCAACCTGCCCGTTGTAGTGCAGGTGACCAATTCCGCCGAAGTGGCGAAACTCTACTTCTCTGCTCCGGGTCTGCCGGGTACCGCGCCGGGCGCCATCCGGATCACCGGGACGCGAGGAAGTGAAGTTCTGAGCTTCGCTGCCAGTACGCACACCTCGGCTATCGCTGCGACGATCAACAGCTTCAAGGACGTCTTGGGAGTTTCGGCAACGTATTCCGCCACAGGTACGGCCCGTCTCACGATCGCCTCTCTTGATTACGGAACCGATGCCTTCGTAACAGTTGAGAACATCGGAACCTACTCCTTCAAGACAGAGTTGACTCCGGGCGGGGCCGCGAACACAAGTACGACTGACTACGGTGTCGACGCCAGCGTGAAGATCAATGGACAAGACGCCACCGTAGACGGATTGATGGCCACTGTCAAGAACGACTCTCTCGATGTGGAAGTGCTTCTGACTGCCGCCTTCGGAACCCAGACGACGGCTACAAGCACGTTCAACGTCACCGGTGGTGGGGCGGTTTTCCAACTTTCACCCACAGTTACCCGGCAGGGACAAGTCTCTCTGGGCATCCACAGCGTTTCCACGGGAACCCTCGGCAACCATGACGTCGGCTACCTCAGCTCACTCAAGACGGGTAGTGCGTACAGCGTGGTCAGTTCCGATGGTGTCCAGGCTCAACGCATCGTGGATCGGGCAATTACCCAGGTCAGCGTCCAACGCGGACGACTTGGCGCCTTCCAGAAGAACACGATCGATACCAACGTCAACTCCATGCAGGTCGCCTTGGAGAACGTCACGGCCAGTGAATCCGCGATCCGGGATACCGACTTCGCTCAAGAGTCGGCACAGATGACTCGGGCGCAGATCCTCGTCCAGGCTACGACGTCGATCTTGAAGACGGCCAACACCACCCCGCAGAACGCTTTAGCGCTACTGCAATAACAGGAGTACCCCGGCGGGTACATAGTATTCGGACTTCGACGTAAAACCTCGTAGTTTCATCGAACCTCCGTGCTCGCCGATGATTTGCCTCCGGCGAGGGGCCCTGTCAGTAACCCTGGCAGGGCCCCATGGCATTTTACCCCGCATCCTTCCTGCGATCTTCTCTTCAATCCTCCTCCAGTCTTCTCTTAAGCTGACCGCTGAGAGCTGACGGCCGATAGCTCTTTCCCGTTCGTATCTCGCTTTTCTTTACCCCAAGCCAATTTTATCCTTTCCCTTATAGGGGTTGACGTTTAAGCATCAGACGAATATTATCTTACAGTAGGTCATCGTATTGACCCGAGGCGAAAGGTTGTTGTATGTTGTGCCAAAAGTGCAAGAAGCAGACGGCGACGGTCCACCTGACGGAAATCCTGAACAACGAGAAGCGGGAAAAGCATCTGTGTGAGCTCTGTGCCGCGCAGGAAGGCCTGACCGAAAAGGCCCAGCAGCCCATCAATCAACTTGTCGAAAAATTCGTCCTGGCCCAGAAGATGGGTAAGGAACTCTCCCAGGTCACTTGTTCCGATTGCGGAATGAGTTTTCTACAGTTCCGAAACGGCGGGCTCCTGGGATGCCCGAACGACTACGAGGTCTTCAGGGAACCTCTGATGGGACTTCTGGAAAAGGCTCACGAAGGCCGAATCCAGCATGTGGGTAAAATCCCCGGTGGGCGGGAGAACAAGCATAAACGGCAGCACGAACTGATGAAACTCCGACGCGATCTGCAGGAAGCGGTCGACGTGGAGGATTACGAACGGGCGGCCGTCGTGCGGGACAAGATTAAGAAGTTGGAGCAGTAATGAACAACGTAACAGATCTGGTTTCGAGTCGAGGGGCTTGGCTGCAGGCGGCGAGGGCCGACGGTGGGATCGTCATTTCCTCACGAATACGCCTGGCCAGGAACCTGGGCGGATTTCACTTCCTCTCCAAGTGCACCGACCACGATCGTGAGGAAATCCAGTCCCTGATCGTTGCCGCCCTCAACGGAACCGATCTGGGCGGGAAGTATTTCCATGTTCGTCTCGACAATCTCGGACCGCTCGAAAAGCAGCTCCTTGTCGAGCGTCACCTGATCTCCCGACAGCACGCGGAAACCGACTGCCCACGAGGCGTCGCGCTTCTGCCCGATGAGACCGTATCGCTCATGATCAACGAAGAAGATCATCTCCGCATGCAGGTGTTGCTTGGCGGTCTGCAGCTCAACAAGGCGTGGGAATGCATTAATCGCTTGGACGATCAGCTTGAGGACCGCCTCGAATTCGCCTTCCACGAGCAGTTCGGCTATCTGACCGCCTGTCCGACGAATGTCGGCACGGGGATCCGCGTCTCCGTTATGATGCACCTCCCGGCCCTCAAGATCACCGGCGAAATCGAACGTGTGTTCCGCGCCGCCAAGGATATGCACCTGGCTGTTCGCGGACTCTACGGCGAGGGGACCGAAGCCACCGGCGACTTCTATCAGATCTCCAACCAAAGCACTCTCGGAAAAACCGAGGAGGAAATTGTCGAGGAGTTTCGCGAACTCGTCGTTCCCCGCATTACCGAGTACGAGGTCAAGGCTCGCGAGCTGCTTCTCCAGCAGAAACCCACTCTCATCGAAGACAAAGTCTGGCGGGCCATCGGCATGCTCAAGTATGCTCGCACGATCAGTACCGAGGAAACGCTCTTTCTCCTCTCCCATCTCCGCATGGGTGTCAATCTCGGCATCATCAATGAAGTGGCGATGGAAACCATCGATGAACTCTTCCTCAGCGCCCAGCCGGCCCACTTGCAGATCATCACCGGCCAGCGACTTGATGGGGAACAACGAAGCAAGCTCCGGGCCGAGTTCATCCGCCAGAAGCTCTGCTCGTCCTCCGTGTGCACGAATCGAATCATCAAAGATGCCGCCCCCGTAGTTCGTCACGCACTTCCCAGTGACCCCGGAAGCAACTGCTGAAACCGCGATACCACGCGCAAATAATAAGGGCGACCCACGGGTCGCCCTTTTTCATTTCCGCTTTGCGGCTTATTTCTCGCCTGCTTCTACAGTCTCGCCAATCCGTCTTTCAATCTTCGGAACGTCTTATCCAGCGCTTCCGGGATCACCCTCACCTCCCCGATGACCGACATGAAATTCGTGTCGCCCGTCCAGCGGGGAACGATATGAAGATGCAAGTGGTCCGGTAGTCCCGCTCCCGCGCAGTGGCACATGTTAATCCCGACATTGAACCCTTCCGCCCGGATCGCCGTCTCCAGCAGTTTCTTCATCCGCCGCAGCGTCTGCATGATCTCCAGCAGGACCTTGTCCTCCATCTGCTCCAGATCGCATTTATGCTCGTACGGCGCGATCAGCATATGACCGCTGGTATACGGGAACCTGTTCATGATCACGAAGCACTCTTCGCCCCGATACAGAAGATAGTTCCGTTCGTCATCCTGCGGATTGTCTCTCGCCTGGCACAGAAAACACATCCCCTTCGGTTCCGAAAGTTCTTGGATATATTCCATCCGCCATGGCGCCCAGAGGTTCTTATTGAAATCGACCATAGTCAATGATCCCTGCTTTTCAGTTTTGACAAAACAGCCTTCTTCATTATATCATCGGGAATGGAAAATTCCTCTCTTTGTTGGCCTTTGAGCCACAATCGGATCTGCTCGACCGCTTGGAAAACCAGCATATCCGCCCCATTGATCGCCCTCGCCCCGGCCTGCCGGGCCTGACCCAGAAGAATCGTTTCCAGCGGATTATACACGGTGTCGAAAACAATCATCCCCGGCTTGACCGCCTCCGGCGACACCGCGCATTCCTGAACCTTCGGATGCATTCCCAGACTGGTCCCATTGATCAGGATATCCGCCTCCGCAGAGTTCCTTCGGTCCCATGGCAACCATCGGCATCCGAATTCCTCCGCCAGCAGGCGAGATTTCGCCTCTGTCCGGTTGAAAATCACCACGTCCGCTCCCGCGCTCGTCATCGCTCCCACGATCGCCCGCGCCACCCCGCCGCTGCCCAATACCGCGACCCGTCGACCCTGCAGGTCTTCCCGTGTTACGCCCGCCGATACGCGAAGCGTCTCCAAAACGCCAACATAGTCGGTATTGTAGCCCGCCACTGAACCATCACGGGCAAATACCAGCGTGTTGACCGCCCCAATCTTCTCAGCCAGTGGGTCAATGTGTCCCTGCTTGGCTCGAAGGTAGTCGATCGCATGACCCTTGTGCGGAATCGTTACGCTCAATCCCATGCAATTAAGTCGCGGTCGAGACCGAAGACTGTCGACGAACTCCGCGAACTCATCATAGGTGTCGGGAACGTTGAACTTCAGGTATACCGCGTCCAGGCCCATCGCCGCGTAGGCCCGATTATGCATGATTGGCGACAGCGAATGCTCTACCGGATGACCCACTACTGCCGCCAATAGCGTTTCGGCATGGTGAGTATCCCAGCGGTAATCCTCTCGCATTTCCGAAACTGTCAGTTGCCCCGGAGCCGAGGCCTTTCCGGGCTCCAGTGACGCGAACGTCAGTTCTCCACCTAGCTTCCTGGCCAGAATCCGTGTCCCTTCACCCAGCGGTCCCATGCCGATTCCGATCACCGGCTTGTCCGCCTCGACGAACAGATCGAAGATTCCGAAGATGTCTCGAACGTGTCGCACGTATCCCGCAATCTTCACCACGTCAACATGCGGAGCCTGTGAAATCTGCTTCGCCAGCGATCCCAGGTGGGAGGGCATGGCTTCAAAATCGTGGTATGAGAGAATCAGCTTCACCTTTCGTCCGCTGGATCTTGCCTGTTCGATCGCCGCTACGAGCTTTCTCGACGAACCACCCGCCTCGATCCACCGCTTGTACTCGATGTCGACGTACTCACCGCCCGCCACCGTTGCCGCCGCCAGTTGATCGATCTGCTCGGAGATGGATCCGACGAATTTTCCACCTTCGCTCTCATGTCGGAGGGTCCACAGAATCGGTAGGGGACTAGCCTGTATAAGGCTCGCATAATCGGTCGTTCGGACATGATCCAATCGCACTTCGACCGTGTCCGCTCCCATCTTGGCTGCGCGATGCAAGTCTGCAGTTGCTTCATCCGGTGATCCCGCCGTTATCGACACTGTCAGCTTGGTCATGAATCCGCCGTATTCTCTCTAAAGGGGTGCGTTGTGGTGCACCGTCTTCCCTAATTCTTTTTTCGGACAAAATACCGGTTGATCGCCGCCAGATACGCCTTGGCTGAGGCTTCAATGATGTCCGTACTCACTGCCTTGCCGCGGATACGGTCGCCGTTGATCTGGATCTCCAGGTTCACCTCGCCTTGTGCTTCCTTGCCCTTCGTTAACGCCCGGATCTGATAATCGCCCAGGGTCACCGTGAGATTACATATCCGCTGGATCGTCGAATACACCGCGTCGATCGGACCGTCGCCGGTGGCGGCGTCCTGGATAATCTCGCCGTTCGAATTTCGCATCTTCACCGTCGCCGTCGGGATCACGCCGGTTCCTGCCGTCGTCTGCAACGCCACCAGTTCCCATACCGTCTGCGGAGAAGAACTCATCTCATCCACGATGGCTTCCAAATCCTCGTCGAAGATCTCCTTCTTCTTGTCCGCCAGTATCTTGAATTGCTCGAACGCCTTATCCAACTGCTCGTCGGATACCTGGAAGCCCAACTGCTCAAGCCGCTCACGAAACGCATGCCGGCCGCTGTGCTTGCCGAGCACCAACTTGCTCGCCGGGATTCCCACGTCCGCCGGACGCATGATTTCGTACGTGCTCGCCTCCGCCAGCATCCCGTGCTGGTGGATCCCCGACTCGTGAGCAAACGCGTTCTCACCCACGATCGCCTTATTACGCTGTACCGATATCCCCGTCAGTGATGAGACCATTCGGGACGTCGGATAGATCCGCGTCGTATTGATCCGAGTCCCGATCTTGTAGTGGTCGCTTCGCACCTTCAATGCCATCACGATCTCCTCCAGCGAGCAGTTTCCCGCCCGTTCGCCGAGTCCGTTGATCGTACATTCCACCTGTCTGGCGCCCGCCTTCACCGCCGCCAGCGAGTTCGCTACCGCCAACCCCAAATCGTTGTGACAGTGCACGCTGATCGTCGCCTTGCCGATGTTCGGCACCTTCGCGTAGAGCATCGAGATGATCCAGGAGAAGTGGTCCGGCACCGAATAACCCACGGTGTCCGGGATGTTCACCGTCGAGGCACCCGCGTCGATCACCGCGCTGACCACTTCCGCCAGGAATCCCGGCTCCGTCCGCGAGGCGTCTTCCGGACTGAACTCAACATCTGCCACGTGCGACCGTGCCAAACGCACCGCGTCGCACGACATCTTGAGGATCTCTTCCTTCGCCCGCTTGAGCTTGTATTTCATGTGGATTTCGCTCGTCGCGCAGAACACGTGAATTCGCGGCTTGGCCGCTTTCTTCAACGCCTCTGCCGCCCGCAGAATGTCCTTTTCCGTGCTCCGTGCCAACCCCGCCACCGAACAGTGCTTGATGATCTCCGAAACCCCTTGCACCGCCTCAAAATCGCCCGGCGACGCGATGGGGAAACCGGCCTCAATAATATCCACGCCCAGATGTTCCAGGGCCTTGGCGATCTCCAGCTTCTCCGCCGTGTTCAGTGACGCCCCGGGCGATTGCTCACCGTCCCGCAGCGTCGTGTCGAATATCTTCACGACGTCCTGTTCCGGTTTGACCGCAGACTTGTTGTCCTGTTCCACCATGGCCGTTTCCTCCGATCAACAATACCCATAAACAAAAAAAGCCCCGCGATTTTACTCGCAGGGCTGAACGTTACGAAAGTGTTTTTTTCGATCGCCCTACGAGAAGCGCGCAAGCAGCAATAGAGCCAGGGCTAGCTCCAGAGACCGAACTGCTGCATTGTAAGACGGCTTTTGAACCATTCTTGCGCTCTTTACGGGCGTTATCTCAAATTCCTTAATAATAATATCGTACAATTCCCCAAAATTGTCAAGAAAATTTCCTTCTTGACTTGGACACGCCTTCAATCTTGTTGAACAGATCGTCCATTTGGATTGGCTTGGCCACATAATTGTCCATTCCCGCCTCCAGACACCGTTCACGGTCACCCTTCATGACATGGGCCGTCATGACGATGATCGGAACATGTCCCGTGCCGGCCTTTTCTCTTTCCCGGATCCTTCGTGTGGCTTACTGAAAAACAAAGAACGATATGATCCTTCGTCCGTGGTTCCTGTCGTATATCCAAGACAATTTCTCCGCGATCAGTGAATTTCACGGCGTTTCCCTTTAGGTTGGCGAGAATCTGCTGCAAACGCCCCGAATCGCAGACAATGGAACCGGGATTTCCTGTCGGCTGCCCCAACATCCTTCATGATTGGCGGCGAGCTCACGGATGCCTTGACTGCTTTTGGGCGTTCCAGACCCGAAAGGTATCCATTCTATAGCGATGATCAGAACTGCCAACGTACAAACAGCGATGGCCGACATGACGGCTTTCTTTCCGTTCATATATCTTCTCCCGATCTTATGCAAAATGACCGCAAGCATTCAATGCTTGGCGATAATCCAGGCCGAAAATCAAATACATACACTGGACACTTTGGGTACTGTTCCTTTTATCGGACCAAAGCCTGGCAGATACCTCCTCTACAGTTCCCTGTGGAATCCTATGGAAATTCCACCCCAAGACCTATAAACTGTCATCCTTTATGGGAATGGAGGCTACTCCGCCCTTCTGGGTCTTTTTCTGCAGGAACGAACCTTCTGTTCCTCCTGCTGAATAGGACACAAACTGATAGATACTCCTTTGAAATTCCGGAGGATTACCGATGGTCTGGCAGGCAAAGTGGATCTGGCTTAAGGATGAACCCGAGTCGTCGATCAACCTTCGCGTTCTCGCGAGGAAGACATTTACGCTCGGCGATTTCGATCGTGCGGAACTTGCCGTCACTGCCGATACGCAGTACCGCCTCTTCGTCAACGGCAAGTGGGTTAACGACGGTCCGACCCGCGCGTTTCCATGGAAATACTCCTTCGACCGGATCGACGTCTCCAAGTTTCTGAAGCCCGGTAAAAATGTCCTCGCCGTGTGGGTTCAACATCATGGCGAAGGAACATTCCATTCGCTGGTTACCCGTCCAGGCCTGCTGGCCCAACTGGACATCCACACAGGCAAGTCCGTTCGAACCCTTGGCTCTGATGCCTCTTGGAAAATGCTCATTGATCCCGCCCACGAACGCTGGACGCCTCGCATCAGTTGCCAGATGCCCTGTGAAGAGCAATACGATGCCCGGGACGAGGTCCTCGGCTGGTGCAGCCCCGACTTCAATGACGCCAAATGGCCCGGCGCAAAGGTCGTTGCTTCCGTCGAGAACGGTCCCTGGCAGAACCTGACCGAGCGGGAAATCCCCCTCTTCGCCGTCGAGAAAGTCAATCCCGTCCGTGTACTCTCTGCTCGCACAGTACGCACCCCCAATTTTGTCGCGGGGATCAACGTCAAACGAGCCTTCTGGCCCGAACGCATCGACGCCAATCATCGCGATTACCGCGGGGCCGTGCTTACCGGCCTGATTAGTCCCGTGGACCAGGAAATTCGCATCTTTCGTCAGCTTGCCGGTGTCAGCAATGCCATCGTGTTCGTCAATGGCATACGTGTGGAATACGCCGGACCCGAATACCTGGCCGCAGGCTACCTGGCTCGGACGGCCGCCAAGGTCAAGCTCAAGAAAGGTATGAACGTCGTCCTGGCCATTCTCGACTGCCGAAATCACTATGATGATTTCCATCTTATTATGGACGTCGAGAAGGAAGTCCATCTCAAAAGCCCTGTCGGCAAAGGACACTGGTCCGTTGCCGGTCCGTTTGAGCAGGGGGGGGCGGATTGGGAGAACCTCAAGACCGCCAAAACCCTCGATGACCTCGAGAAGAATAATCTCCTCCGCTATTTCTGCCAACCGCCGGGCATTGCCTTGACCTCCACCGACGCCAATGCCGTAATGATGTACGCTGAGCCTGTTGACGGACCGGTCAAGACACAAGCCTTGGACAACATACTCGCCGATAACAACGAACTCGCCGTCGTCGATCAGCACAAGGAAGACGTCGAGTTCCTCATCGACTTCGGGTGCGAGTATAACGCCCACGTCGAGTTCAATCTTTCCGCTCCCGAAGGCGTCATTGTCGATGTCCACTGCTTCGAGGAAATCGTCGACGGAAAACTCAAACTCGCCTGCGGCAACCGTTCCGGGTTCCGATATGTCACGCGCGCGGGTTGGCAGAAGTACACGACGTTCCGTCATTTCGGTTTCAGATACATAACGCTTACCTTCCGAAACGTCACCGCCCCGATCACCATTCGAAATGTCTCAGCCTTCTTCGTACACCATCAAGTGGAACATCATGGCCAGTTCCAGTGCAACGATTACCTTCTGAATCGTATCTGGGAAGTGGGCAAGCAGACCCTCCTGTGCTGCATGGAAGACACCTTCACCGATTGCCCGACCTACGAACAGACATATTGGGTCGGCGACGGCCGAAATGAGGCACTCACCTGCCATACCACCTTCGGTCAGTACGATATCACCCGTCGGTGTGCCAGACTTCCCGGCTGGTCACTCCATCGCTCCGATCTGACCGAATCTCAGGTCCCCAGTGCCTGGCAGAACATTATTCCCGTCTGGAGCTTCCTCTGGGTTCGCATGATCTGGGAACACTACCAGTTTACCGGCGACACATCCCTTCTTCGGGAGATGTATCCGTGCGTCAAAAAAATGCTATCCAATATTCGCGACAAGTACCTCGACTCGGCCACAGGACTCTTCACCATCAGCGGCGACGGTGTATGGAACTTTTTTGATTGGACGCCGATCGATCTGAGCTCCTGCATCGCTTTCAACAACATCTTCCTTGTTGACTCGCTGCAATTGGCCCGGCAGATGAGTCAGGTCCTCGGCCGCAAGAGCGAAAGTACCGACTGGAAGAAATGGGCCGATGATCTGACCCGACGGATCAACCGGTATTTCTGGTCCGAAAAACTCGGCGCCTATGCCGACTGTATTCGCGACGATGGCCAGCTCAGTACGATCGCTTCCCGCCCGACGAACACACTGGCGTTGCTCTACGATATCGCCCCCGCCGATCGCGCACAGAAAATCCTGCCGATTGTCCTGGGCAAGCAGACGAAGGACATCATTCCCTTCGGCAGTCCGTTCGCCTATTTCTACCTCCTCGAGTGCTACGTCAAGCTCGGCCGGTTCGACCTGATCACACAAATGATCCGCGCCGAGTGGGGTAGAATGCTTGATCACGGCGCAACCACGTTCTGGGAGACGTTACAAAACACCCGATCCAACTGTCATGCCTGGTCGGCCGCCCCGACCTACTTCCTCAGCCGGGATATTCTCGGGGTTCACCCCGCCTCGCCCGGCTTTGGTACAACGTTGATCGCCCCCCTCACGCTTGATCTCAAGTGGGCCAAGGGCACGATCCCCACGCCCGGCGGCGATATTCATATCCATTGGGAAAAATCGAAGACGGAATTCAAAATCCAGATCGAAAAGCCAGCCGGCTTGGCCGCGAAACTTCAGCTTCCCCAGGAACTGCAAGCTGCTTGCGTCACCATCGGCGCCCGCAAGCTTGGCCGCGTGAAATCTGGTGATATTATCAATCTTCCCCGCATTGGGAAACTGACCGTCACCGCCTCGCTGAAAGCATGACGTCGAAACGATCAATGAATTTCCTGCGTAGGGGCGGGTCTCAGACCCGCC
>CAZLZE010000028.1:0-44727 GCA_964563935.1 uncultured Phycisphaerae bacterium
GCATCCGAGCCCTCCCCCCCAGCCGCCGCCGATTCCTCCTCGCCCAAATCCGCCAGCACTACATCACCGCACGACGCGCCGCCTTCTCCTCCCGCATCAGCCACGACCTCGAATGGCTCATCCCCCGCCTCACCGCCGCCCTCTTCACCCGCCCCGCCTACTTCCTCTGGCAAAACCCAGCCATCAACCCAAACGCAAATCAATAACTTTAGATTTGCCCAAAGAAATCTCTATACTAACCGAGATTCCGTGGCTGATGTGACAACTCCTTTACAGATCGGAACCCGACATGACGACACAATACAACGTAGCAGCCTATCTCTGGCCCTCATATCACTATGAACCCCGCATGGAACGATTCTGGCCCGAAAAGGATGGTGAATGGTACACCGTGCGGCGCGGAACGCCCCGGTTCCCCGGCCACGATATGCCGCGTATCCCGCTCCTCGGCTATCAGGATGAAGCCGACCCTGCCGTCATGCGCGAACACGTCGCCCTTGCCCGTGAACATGGCATCAACCTCTTCATTGTGGACTGGTACTGGTACGAAAACGCCCCCTGCTTCGAACGCCAACTCAACGATGCCCTCATCCCCGCCCTCGAAGGATCGGGCGTAAAATTCTTCCTCATGTGGGCCAACCACGACGCTACCACGCTGTGGGACATGCATACCGACAAATACGACCTCGTATGGACAGGCCAGGTGAGCCGCCCCATCCTCGAACCGATGTTCGACCGCATCATCCAACGCTACCTCAAGCTCGACAGCTATTACCGCATCCAGAACAAGCCTGTCTTTTCCATCTTTGAGCTCACAAATCTGGTCAACGGTCTCGGCGGCATCAAGCCGACACAAGAAACACTCGCCTGGATGCGAAAACGCTGCGAAGAAAACGGCCTGCCGGGTCTGCACCTCCAGGCCATCGCCCGCAAGGAAGACGCCGAGGGCTTGCCCATCGTCCACGACTTCGACAGCGCCACGGACTACCAGTTCTGCCAACAGGGCGGCGGCGAAGGCGATTATGTCTTCTGGGCGAATAAGGCTTGCTCCTACTGGCCGCAATTCGAAAAAGCCTACAACTGCTTCTACCCCCACGCGTCCATCGGCTGGGACAACACGCACCGCCACCCGTCGATCAGAAACAACGTCACCAATTCCACCCCCGACGCCTTCGAAGCTTATCTGTGGAAAGCGAAGCGATATCTCGACGCTCGCCCCAACCAGGCGCCCCTGGTAACGATCAACAGCTGGAACGAATGGACCGAAGGCAGCTACCTGCTCCCGGACATGCGCTGGGGCTACCGATACCTCCAAGCCGTCCGCAACGTCTTCGGCAAACCCTAACCGAACCCATAGTCCCCAAGCCGACATCTAGCTTCGCTCGCGCCCGGGCCGGACATCTCCGACATTCCTGACTTCCTCGATTGTCTTGACTTCTCCGACTCATCCTCGCCCGCACTATGAACTACGAACTATGAACCATGAACTCTTTCAGGAAAGGAAATACCATGAAAACCCGAATCACGAATCTGCTGCCTCATCCGCTGGCTTGCACGCATCACTCCGAGGCGATGAAGAAAAAGCTGGCTGCTCACATCCAGGCTACGGGGTTGTATCCTCCCATCATCGTCCGATCGCTCCATAAGTCCGAGCAGTTTCCCTCCCACAACGGCCATCTGCAGATCATCGACGGCCATCTCCGCGCCCAAGTCCTCAAAGACCTCGGATACACCCACGTCGATGTGAAAAACTTCGGCAACATCTCCGATCAGGCGAGCGAACTCCTGCTGCTCACACTCAACCACCTCAAATCGCCCTCCAGCCCCCAGAAACGCGCCGAACTTCTCAAACGCCATCAGCAATCGACCAAACACACCCTCGACCAACTCGCCAAGTTCCTGCCCGACTCCAAAATCACCCTTCAACGGCTTCTCGCTCTCGACAAACCGCAAACCCTCCCGCCGGTCCAAAATCTCCCCAAGCCGTTCGCCGTCTACCTCTCGCAAAGCCAGCACAACCTCCTGAAGTTCGCGATGGAGTCCATCAAGAAGACCTCCACCGTCCGTTCCGCGGCCGAGGCCCTGGCTATTCTCGCCAAATCGCATCTGAAAAAAAAATAGACTCGCCTGCCCACGGATTCACATTCGCCCCGTCGCACTCCCGAAGTTCAACGGCCCCAATGGAAACGCAGAACAGGGAAAGAAATGGAAAATTCTCCGCTCCTGCCGTAAAATAGGCCTCATCCAACGGTGGGGAACTCCTTCGAAGGCGGCCGCACATCATTCTCGGAGGAAAGACATGGATACGGTCAAAGAGATGCTCGAGCTTCATCCGCAACCCGTTCGTTTCGGCAACGACAATCTGCTCAACTGCATTCGCGAATGTCTCAATTGCGCCAAAGTCTGCTCGTCCGCCGCCGACGCCTGCCTGGCCGTCGATATCAAGCAGACGTCCTGGCTCATCGGATGCATCACGCTCACCCTCGACTGCGCCGACCTGTGTCAGGCCGTCGGACGCATCCTCTCCCGGCAGACACAGACCGATTGGAACATCCTGAACAATCTGCTCCTCACCTGCGCCGAGGTCTGCCGGAAGACCGCGGATGAAAACGAGCGCCACGCGAAGTATCACGAGTTCAGCCGCCTCTGCGCCGAATCCTGCCGACGCTGCGACCAGGCCTGCACCAACCTGCTGGCCGACGTACCGGTGTAGGCTCGCAGTGGTCACAAACGAATTATCTGGGAAAACGTTGTTGATCGCACCACTCCCGCGATATAATGGTTCCACAACTGGAAAGGGTGGTATATGGATGGACTTCAGCGGTTCTTACAGCCGGAGTTTGTTTGGCTGGCGGTGGGTGTGATCCTCCTGATCTCGGAATTCATCATGCCGGGATTCGTCATTTTCTTCTTTGGGCTCGGGGCCTGCCTCGTCGGCGCCGCATGCTGGCTGTGGGATCTGTCTTTGAACCGGCAACTGCTGATGTTCCTCGTTTCCTCACTTTTCCTGCTTGTCGCCCTGAGGTCGTGGATCAAGAATGTCTTTCTCGGACACGTCAGCCAGACCAACGGCGAGGAAGACCGCCGGAAGGAATTCATTGGCAAGCGGGCGGTCGTGGTCAAGGCGATTCGGCCGGCGTTCACCGGAAAAGTCGAACTTCACGGTACCGAATGGGACGCCCAATCGCCCGAAGCCATCCCCGAAGGCACGGTCGTCAAAGTCGTCGGCCTGGAGAATCTCACGTTGAACGTAGTCCCCTTCTTCGAACAAGCATAAACAAGGAGCATCATCATGCCGGAACCCATTACCGTTATCCTGGTACTTGTCATCATCTTTTTCGTGATCGCCTTCTTCAAGTCGATCCGAATTGTCCCCCAGCGCGTCGCCTACGTGATCGAACGGCTGGGAAAATACTCCCGCACGCTGGAGGCCGGGTTCCACGTCCTCGTCCCCTTCATCGATCGCGTCGCCTACCGACATACGCTCAAGGAGCAGGCGGTGGACGTGCCCCCGCAGTCGTGCATCACCCGGGATAACGTCGCCGTCGAGGTCGACGGAATCCTCTACCTGCAAGTAATCGACCCGAAGGCAGCCTCCTACGGGATCAGCGAGTATCTCTTCGCCTCCATTCAACTCGCCCAGACCACGATGCGCAGCGTCATGGGCAAGCTTGAGCTGGACCGCACATTTGAAGAGCGAGAAGCCATCAACAGTGCCATCGTGGGCGCCGTGGACAAGGCTTCGGAACCGTGGGGCGTCAAGGTCACCCGCTACGAAGTCAAGAACATCGTTCCGCCGGCCAGCATCAAGGAAGCGATGGAAAAGCAGATGAAGGCGGAGCGTGAGAAACGCGCCCTGATCGCTCAGTCCGAGGGTGATCGGCAGGCCAAGATCAACCGCGCCGAAGGCGAAAAGCAGCAGGTCATCGCCCAGTCGGAAGGTGAGAAGCAAAAGCGAATCAACGAGGCCGAAGGTCGGGCCATTGAAATTCAGCGGGTCGCCCAAGCCACGGCGGAGGGAATTCGTCAGATCGCCGGCGCCATCAGCGAAAAGGGAGGCATGCAGGCCGTCAACCTCCGCGTGGCCGAGCAGTACATCAACGAATTCGGAAAACTCGCCAAGACGAACAATACCATGATCGTTCCCACCAACCTGTCGGATATGGCTGGGATGATCGCCACGGCCATGTCCGTGGTTAGAGAAAGGAAGGTGGAACCCAACGTCTGATTAGTCATTGACTTTTTGTGAAGTTTTGTTCATAATAGATCACAATGCTTGGGAGAGTGAGACCCACTGTCCCAAGCGTTCTTATTTGGGGGCCGAGACAATCGCGGTCCCCAAGGAACACTTGCGGGAAAGAAGCACCAGTTCTCCCGCATGTGTTTTTTTTGTGCCCATAGTGGATACCCGTTTTGCCGTTGCTTCCGGTGTAGAGGACGTAACGATCTGCCTGTCACTATTTGGCGTATGAAGCAGACACTTGTGCCAATTTCGCGGAGAGTTCCTCAAACGAGATGGGTTTGGCGATGTAGTCGTCCATTCCGCTGTGCAGACAGCGTTCGCGGTCGCCGGGCATGGCCAGGGCGGTCATGGCCAGGATGAAGGTGTGCCGATCCTTGCCTTTCTCCTCTTTCCGAATGATTCGAGTGGCCTCAAATCCATCCATTTCCGGCATGTGGACATCCATGAGAATCAAATCGAACTCTTTTTGTCCGACAAGGTTGACGGCTTCTTTTCCGTTTCCCGCCGACGTGACGCTATGCCCCCATTTCTCCAGGGTCCTAATCATCAACTTCTGGTTGACGGGATGATCTTCAGCCAGAAGGATCCGCAGCGAACGAACGGCGGGCCCGGGCAGATCCGTGCGGAGCTTTTGTTCCGACGTCGAGGCAACGACAGGCGGACAGTCAGTCCCCACATTCAGCGGTACCGTGACGTGGAAGGCGCTTCCCTTCCCTTCTTCGCTTTCGACCCAGATCGTGCCTCCCATTAGTTGCACCATCCGGCTGCAGATGCTCAATCCCAGCCCCGTACCTCCGAATCGTCGGGTGGTGGAGTTATCCGCCTGGGTGAATGGCTGGAAGATTTCTTTCTGCTTGTCGAGGGGAATCCCGATTCCCGTATCCCGGACGATCACGTAAAGCTCACCGGATCGGGAATCCACACTCTTCCATTCGGCCCGGACTCGGACATGGCCCCGCTGGGTGAATTTCAAGGCGTTCCCGATCAGGTTCGAGAGGATCTGACGCAGCCGGCCCGGATCTCCTTCCACGGTTTGGGGCAAGTCGGAAGCGATCTCCTCGATGAGTTCCAGACCTTTGGTCTGGGCCTGCAGACCGAAGAACCGGATCGTATCCTGCATGCATGCCGGCAGGCTGAAATGGATCTTCTCCATGTTGACTTTTCCAGCCTCGATCTTGGAGAAATCCAGAATTTCGTTGATCACATCCAACAGGGATTGGGCGGACCTCTGGACCAACTGGAGGTATTCCCGCTGTTCGGCAGAAAGGTTCGTCTCCAAGGCCAGATGCGTCATACCGAGAATCCCGTTCATGGGGGTTCGGATTTCGTGACTCATGTTGGCGAGGAATTCACTTTTGGCCCGACTGGCGGCCTCGGCGGCGTCCTTGGCTTTTTGGAGGGCCTGTTCCGCGCGTTTGCGTTCCACGTTCGCCAGCAGTTGGGCCACTTGATCCGCGACAACACCGGCGAAGATAATCTCGTCGTCGTACCAGGTCCGCCGGGGACCAATATGTTCGTGGCACACCACACCGACGACCCGGCCATTGAGTCGAATGGCCGCATCGAGCATGGAAGTGATGCCCAGGGGGATCAGATATCCATCGGTGAATTCCCGTGTACTCGGATCGCTCTGGGCATCACTCGCGTCGATGGCCCGTCCGTTCTGGAGGGCCTGGAAGTAACGGGGATAGTCCTTCACGCTCAGTTCGATGCCCAGGGAGTGCGACCGATCGGTCTGACTGAAAAGGTCTTCACACCGGAGTGACTGACGATCGGGACTCAGCAGCCAGATGCTGGCGCGCGCCGTACCCAAGGCCTCGGCCGCCGCTTCGGTGGCGACGCGGAACGCATTCTCCATGTCGGCATCGACAAAGGACGGGTGAGTGATGATCTTGACCGTATTGGCCTGCTGGATCTCCATTCGATGGAGGCGCCGCGTCTGCTCTTCCTCGATGCGTTTTCGTTCCGTGATATCGCTGGCCACTCCAACGACGGAGTGGACGTGGTCCTTTTCATCGAAAATCGGATTCAACGTAACGTCGAATACCAGACATTCTCCGTCCGGCCGGACATAATCGGCTTGGAAGGAGACTTGACGACCGGATTGGACCTGCTCAATGGCCCAAGCGGTCTTGTTTCGTGAACTCTGAGACCAGAGATCCGTCAGGGAAGTACCGAGTAGTTCGTCCTCACGACAACTCAGAATCCTCAACCCATTGGAGTTGATCGTCAGAAACCGTCCTTCGCGGTCAAGGAGCATGATGCCATTTGGGGAAGCTTCCACGAGACTTCGGTATCGTTTTTCCGAACTCTGGATCCTCGTCGCCGCCTCGCGTGCGTTCTGTTGGCCGACAAAAAAGGCAATCCACAGGAGTGAAATGAGCAGCGTCACGACGATGGGCGCCAGTCGAAGGCACGCGATTGTCTGCTGCCAATCCCGGGCATTCACATCCATTCCCAATGCCACCCGCAACGGACCCTTGGCGTTTTCCGCAACGGGAACAAACCCGGACACCCAGGTTCCCCATCGATCCGTGTAGGGACCGTCAACGACATCGCGGTTCGTGTCAAACAACCCGACCAGCCCCGGCGCCGCTTCGGTGTATTCCTGCCCGGCCGGGGAGCAATCCTTGGAGTCCGGAGGTTCCGAATCCACCATGAAAACCACTTTCGAGTTCTGGAGATTTACCAGGTAGAGGAACCGGCAGTCGGCGTTTGACTGGCATAAATGGTGAAGGAACTCTTTGACGGCGCGATAGGCCGGTTTGTTCTGATCCGCCTCAGACCCCGACAACTCGCCCAGGATCGCCCGGTCCACGCCGGCCGCCACCATCTTGGCGCGCAGGAGCAAGCTCTTCTTCATGTTCCATTCAGCGCTACGACCCACGAAATACGTCGTCAGCCAACCCCCGAGCAAGATTACAGCCAGTCCCAGGGATAGCCGCAGACCGAGTCTGGGCGAACCTTTGACCCGAAGCATTTTGCCGTAGATCGAGTTCTGGCAGTAGGTCCAAATGCTGACGGACAGGATAATGGCTAGGATCCCTCGAACCAGTTGTATGGGTATGCCCAGGGCGTCCGAAAAGTCTTCATGATTAAGAAAGGGAAGGGCAAAGAACCGGCATTTCGGTCCGATAACACCGGACGCCACGGCATAGAGAATCATGGTCAGTCCGGCGGCCGTCAGCGGTTTTCGGTGGTCCGTTTGCACTCGGGCGAGTCGGACCAGGACCCATCCACTCCACAGAGCACCTGCAAATCCAAGCGTGTGGCGTGTCATGGCCTGAAGTCCCGTCATACCCTCCAGCATTCCCAAGGCCATCAAGGCGAACAAAGGCAGGAAGATCATGCGGTTGGGGCCACGCCCGCTCAGGCAGATGGTCCCCACACGGCCAAATTCAAGCAGAAAAAGGAACGAACAGACAATGGTAGCCAAGCGAACGCAGGCGAAGACCTCGTTGGGGGCAACGTTCAGAGCGATCAGGTCCAGCCATTCATTAATTCCGTGGATGAGCCCGAACAGCCCCAGCCATTTCCAAGGCAACTTCTTTTGAGGGTCCCGATTCAAGGTATATGTGCATGCGGCCAGTAGAATGAACGCCAGTCCGTAGACGAAGAAGATGTAGTCAAGTTGTCCCTTGCAGAATTGGCTCAACATCTGTATCCAACTTTCGATATTGGTCTGTTGATTTATCGTCACAATGGAAAGACAGGTTGACTGGCGTCCCAGGACACGGATTCGCTCCAAGATGAAATGGGACAGGTCGGCATGATTACCGTGAATGTTTATAATCAGTCAGACACACGGCCACACGTGCGAGAGAAAAAGAGGGCATGATCGTGCGGACGGCGCGATCATGCCCCGGCGAAGTACTGGAAATCCTTCAGGTCCCGATTGGAATGCCTACTTACACTTGGGCGGACAGGGTGCCGGCGTCACGACGGGCAGCGGTTCACAGATCGTGGTTTCTTTCATCTTGACCTCGTCGTGGCAGATCGTCCTGGGTTTACGGATCTTTTCCGTCTTGCAGACCACCCGGTCCTCGCAGACGTAGTCGGTCCGGCAGACCCGCTTCTTTTCCGGCACGCAGACTTTTTTCTCCTTCGTGCACGGAGGGCACTTTCTGCAGGCTTCGCAGCCGATCATGAAACTGCTCACCAGACCTAGAATCAACACCAGACAGAACCATTGCAGTGAACTCTTCATCTCCGCTCTCCTTTCAAGAAATGGGGTTTGAAACTCGACCACCTTGGAATTCCCACCATTGATGTTTATACCTCCTGAGTTCATATCCGCAATTGGGAAATTCCTGACCTTTTTCTAAGGAAAATCGCCGTAGCGCCTTTGTCCTCCAGCTCCAATATCGCCGCAATATACCGCCGATGATGATCATTCATTCGGCTCTTGCCCATGTCCTTCGGAACGAAACTTATTTTGCGCAAAATAGGACTTATAAACTGAAGAAATTTGATATATAATTCGTTCCATAATTGACTTCATCAAACCGCGTGGGAAGGATTGAGGATGGGGTACTTTCGCATTGTATTTTTCAGGGACACAAGCGGAAGGACAGGGCGTGGCCGAACAGGAGACGAATAAAGAGGATTGTATCGCTCGCACGACGGAGTCACCGACCCACGGTAATCTGTATGAAGACATTTCCTACCTTGACGGTGCGGATTTTTTCCGATCAGCTCCGGACAGCCTGATCATGACCGATGGCAAGGGGATCATTCATCAAGCCAACCCGGCCGCCGAAGCACTGTTTGAGACAACGTATAGAGAACTGGCAGGCAAACCGCTGTCTGGTTTCATAACAGCGGAGGACCAGGCTATCTTCGATCGTCTTGTGACCCAGCCGAATCCGACCAAGGACGTGGAATTGCACTTGCGAACCGCTCGCGGACGCAGTCGCGTGGTGGAGCCTCGGGTAACGCGCCGAATGGACGCACGATTCCAGCAGGACGTGCTGTTCTGGTCGATCCGGGACATCACGGAACGTCAGACAACGGAAAGGCTGCAGCGAGCGAGCGAGGAGAAGTACCGGGCCCTGATCGAAATCACGGGCACAGGGTTCGTGATTATCGACTCGGAAGGGGCAGTTCTCGACGCGAATGCGGAATATGTGCGGCTGACTGGTCATCAGACGTTGCAGGAAATTTTGGGGAAGAAGGTGACGGAATGGACGGCGGCGGCGGATGTTGCCCGCAACGTTGAAGCGATCAAGCAATGCGTCGAACAAGGTTCTATTCGGAATCTGGAAATCCGATACGTGAATAGTCAAGGGCAGGAGACTCCCATCGAGATCAACGCCACGTGCCTTCAGACACCGGAAGGTCTGCGTCTGATATCTTTGTGCCGAGACATTGCCGAGCGAAAGCGGGCGGAGGAAGAGCTTTTCAACTCGCGTCAGATGCTTCGCACGGTTCTGGACACCATCCCGCAACGGGTGTTCTGGAAAGATCGGAATTCGGTTTACCTGGGATGTAACAAGCCTCTGGCCGAAGACAGCGGTTATGCTGATCCAAGCGATCTGATTGGGAAGACGGACTATGAAACCGCCTCGAAGGCCACCGCGGACGCGTATCGCGCCGATGACCGGGAGGTGATGGAGACGGATCGTCCCAAACTCAACTATGAGGAGCCTCAGGTCAAGCCGGACGGCAGCCAGGCGTGGCTGATGACCAGCAAGGTGCCCCTGCACGACCCGGAGGGCCGGGTCATCGGCGTGCTGGGGACGTATGAGGATATTACGAACCGCAAGCGTGCGGAGGAGGCGTTGCGGGAGAGCGAGGCCATGCTCTCGGGCATCTTCAACACGGTTCCCCAGTCGATCTTTTGGAAGGACCGGAACGGGGTGTACCTGGGATGCAACGAGGTCTTCGCCCGGGCGGTGGGCCTGGACCGCGCCGAGCAGATCGTGGGCAAGACGGACTTCGACCTGCCCTGGCCCAGGGAAGAGGCCGAGGCATACCGGCGGGACGATCAGGAGGTGATGGCGACAGGTCAGCCCAAGCGGCACATCGTCGAGCCGTTGCAGCAGGCGGACGGGACCCGGCTGTGGATCGACACAAGCAAGCTGCCCCTGCGCGATGCGGAGGGCCGGGTATATGGTATCCTGGGCGTCTATGAAGACATTACCGAGCGGAAGCAAAAGGAACAGTCGCTCCGAAGAACCCAATTTTCAGTGGATAACGCCCCGGAAGAGATTTTCTGGATCGATCCGGACGGAAGATTCGTCTACACAAACAACACCGCCAGCCGCGTGCTGGAATATTCGCATGAGGAACTGCGCGGGATGCACGTCTGGGATATAGACCCTGATTTCTCCCCGGAACGATGGCTCACACATAAAGCGCGAACGCGCAGTCTGAGCAGCTTCTCCATCGAGTCGCGCCATCGAACAAAGACGGGGCGGATATATCCGGTCGAAGTGACCTCGTACAGCTTCGATTTTGAGGGTCAGCAGTGCCGCTGTTGCTTCGTCCGCGATATTACGGAGCGCAAGCGCGCGGAGGCGGAACGCGACCGACTGTTCAACCACTCCCTGGATATGCTGTGCATCGCCGGGTTCGACGGCTACCTCAAACTGGTCAATCCCGCGTGGGAACGAACGCTGGGCTTCTCCGCCTCGGAGTTACTCGCCAAGCCGTGGATTGACTTTGTGCATCCGGAGGATCATGACAGTACGATCGAGGCGGGCGAACGACTGAAGAAGGGTCAAGCCGTCTATTCCTTTGTGAATCGCTATATCTGCAAAGACGGATCTTATCGCTGGCTGTCGTGGAACTCATTTCCCCTGACTGACGAACAGAAGATCTTCGCCGTTGTCCGCGATGTCACGGAACAGAAACGGGCGGAAGAGGCGCTGCGTCTGAATGAACAGCGTTTGGAGACCATGCTTCGCCTGAACCAGATGACCGAAGCGGACATGAGAGAGATCACGGATTTCGCGATGGAGGAAGGCGTGCGCCTGACGCGAAGCAAGATAGGATATCTTGCATTTATGAATGAGGATGAGACGGTATTGACGATGCACTCGTGGTCGCGCGCCGCAATGGCAGAGTGCGCGATCGAGCACAAACCGATTATATATCCGGTAGCCACAACAGGTCTGTTGGGCGAGGCCGTCCGCCAGCGCCGGGTGGTCATCACCAACGACTACCAGGCACCCAATCCGATGAAGAAAGGTTACCCTGAAGGACATGTGAAGATAACGCGGCACATGAGTGTGCCTATCTTCGACGGGGACAAGGTCGTGGCGGTGGCGGGCGTGGGCAACAAGGAAGATGAATACGACGAGACGGATGTCCGGCAACTAACGCTGCTGATGCAGGGCATGTGGCGGATGATCCAGCGGAAGTGGGCCGAGGACGCGCTCAAGAAAGCCCACGAGGAGCTGGAAGTCCGCGTGCGGGAGCGGACGGCGGACCTGATCCGCTCCAATACGGAACTGGCCCGGTTCGCATACGTGGCTTCGCACGATCTTCAGGAACCGCTTCGCATGGTGGCCAGTTACGTGCAGCTGCTGGAGATGCGATACTCGGACAAACTCGATGACCGGGCGAGGGAATATATCGGATTCGCGGTCGAGGGGGCCAAGCGAATGCAGACCCTGATCAAGGGCCTGCTGGAGTATTCCCAGGTCGAGACGCAAGGGCATCCCTTCACGGCGGTTGATTGCGAAGCGATCATGAGTCGTGTTGAGGACCATTTCAAGGCGGTTATCGAGAAGACCGGGACCACAGTCACCCACGATCCCCTGCCCACTGTCCATGCCGACAGGCATCAGATTTCACGGGTATTCCAGTGTCTGCTCGACAACGCGTTGAAATTCCGCAGGGAAGGCGTGACCCCTGCCGTGCACATCTCGGCGGCACACGAGAAGGACGAGTGGGTTTTCAGCGTTCGCGATAACGGCATCGGAGTCGACTCACAGTATTTCGACCGCCTCTTCATCATCTTCCAGCGGCTGCATTCCACCCGATTGTACCCGGGTACGGGCATCGGTCTGGCCTTGGTCAAACGAATCGTCGAGCGCCACAGAGGCCGGGTCTGGGTGGAATCCAGAGTGAACGAAGGAACGACCATTTTCTTCACGATCCCCGCCTGACCCCCATAGCCAAGGCGCCTGGGTGTGACACCCTCGAATCCGGCGACAAAAATCGCTTGCTCCGCGGGGTAAAGCTCTTCATACTGCTCTATCGCGGATATTTCGCTCCAGATGGAGCAGGGAGATCAATCATGACACAGAAAGAAACAGGCGGAAATCGGAAACCTTGGACGAACCGGCTCAAACGAACGCAGTCCTTTGGCCCGATCACTCATGAAGTCACGCCTTTTGTCTGGAACGACCGCCTTTATCGCGTGGAAAACCATCCCCGCTTTCTGGACTTCCAGACCGAGGATCCGACATACCGGTTCCATGAAGATGAGGTCCGGATTCGCGACGTCGAAACCGGCGAGATCGTCAGCGTGCCCCTCCGCAACCACTATTTCGGCGAGGGATTTGTCTATGACAATCGCCTCTATATCACTGCCGGAGACTATGGTCAGGACCTGCCGTGGCGCCAGCACAAGAAGATCAATATGGTCTATTCCGATGATCTCGTCAACTGGTCCGAGCCGGTGACCGTGATCGAGTCGGAGCGCAACGAACTGCTCTTCAATACCGCCATCTGCCGGGGGGCCGATCGCTTCATCATGCTCTACGAGACGGACGATTCACGCTGGCCGCCGTTCACGTTCAAATACTGCGAGTCCGACGATATGGTGCACTGGCGACGGATTCCGGATGCTATCTATGGGCATGACAAATACGTGGGCGGTCCAGCCCTGTATTATGCCGACGGCTGGTATTACACCCTCTATCTTCAGAGCCTACCGAACGGCTGGTATGAGAACCGGATCACGCGCTCGCGCGACCTGGTCCACTGGCAGGACGCGCCCGAAGGCCGGGCGGTGTTGCCTGTCGATCCGACGCATGCTCCCGACCCGGGACACCCTGATGTTCGCGAACTAAGCGCGTCCGACGCGGAACTCTGCTTCTGGCGGGGCAAGACCATCGTCTACTTCCACAGCGGCAACCAGCAAGGTGTGGCCGGCCTGGAACTGGCGGAATTCGACGGACCGCCGGAGCAACTGCTCGCGCACTACTTTGAGGATTAAAGAGCGGAGCAGTACCCGCACATTTCCGCGTTCAGCCGCTACCTTGTGACCCTGAACGTCGTCGAATGGATCCATTCATCTTCCGGCGGCGGGAACGGCCAGTGATTGCCGTAATGATAGACCGAGATGATTCGGCCATCGGCGAGTTCTGTCAGTATCGGGTAATGATTCTGGCGGGGATATTGCGGGTCGAAGAGCCTTCCCGTCTGGCTCCACGTTTGACCGTTATCGATGCTGAAATTGTACTTCTGAATCGATCCGGTGCAGATCAGAATATTGTCGCGTGTGCGAAGGACGGCTGGGAAACCGCGAAAGCCCATGTTGGTCAACTGGTGCTCCCCCGGCTGCCAACCCGTCGGCGTGCGCTTGACGATGACCTGGCCGCAGTTCATGTACAGACCGCCATTCTCCGGAAGAGTCACGTTCGCATGTCGGATAATGACCAGAAGGTCTCCGTTCTCCAGTTCCACGGCGTCGGGTTCATCGTTCGTCATGGTCTCGATACCCTTGCTCACGAGGAGCGGCTCGGACCAGGTTCTTCCGCCGTCGGAAGAGAAGAATAAGAACGCGTCCGTCTGCGGGCTCTTATTGGTCAGATCAAAAAACCCATACGCGGGCAGCACGATGGTTCCATCGCGCAATTGCTTCGGATGGCACCAGTAGGCTTGTATTTTTTTTGGGTCGTTCAGCGTCACCGGCGACGACCAGGTCTCGCCCTCGTCGTTCGATCGCCAGACCATCGCCTGACCGATGTCATCGTAGGCATTCTTCTGGTAATCCCACCCAGCCCACAGACCGCCCACGCCCAAAAGTGTTCCGTCGCGCAGGAGCAGATAATCGTCCGGATGCGGAAGGTACTTATCGCTGCGATCCAGCGTCTTGATCATCTGCCAGGTCCGTCCGTCGTCCCGCGATTCGCACCAGCGGATATGCCGCTTCAGGCCCATCTCTTTAAGCTTTTCGGGGGAAGCGTATTCGTGGACATACGAAGGTTCCATGTCCGTCGACCCGCCGGTGATCTCCGTAAACGAGACCCGCAGATGATTGTTTCGGGTAAACCAGGTTCGAACCCAGCAAGCCCACCGTGGAGCCTTCTCCGAGCGATGAACCTGACGATGCTCAACCTGGCTGATCTGCACGGGAAGCGACACCTCGCCTATGCCATTGTCCGCCGGCAGCATCTTCTCGTACGCCAAATCCGTTCGCCGTTCGTTCGACACGTTTTTTCCCTTCTGCTCTTGCCGATATTTTTCTGATGACCATTCCCAGCCACTCGGCCAGGAAATACCCTCGCCATTATACCGCATCCCCTCCCCGCAACATCCACTCATTTCCACTCCCCCCGTCACATTCCGGACCCACGGAACACCCTCACTCGCCACTCGCGACTTGGAAACGTCGACCGTATCTCCTACAATAGGTCGAAAGATACTATCAATCGACAGGAAGCGAATTATGGAATTTACCGTTTCTTCGACACGCCGCAGCTTGCGAATCGTATTTGCCGTGATCGGATTGTTGTCGCCCGTGGCGACACTGGCGGAGACTCAGTCTGCGTTTCCCAAGACGCGAGATCCGTGGCTCTGGCCGTTCGACCAGCGATCGATCTGGAACATGCCGATCGGGTCGCAGGCCAAATACGTTCCTGCCAATCTGAAACCCGCCTATTGCGTCGGCGTCGATACCGAGCGTCACATCCGCCTCAAAGCCACCGATCCCGAACGAACCGTGCGAGCACCTTTGGCCTGGGACAAACGCTGGCCCGGAGGCGAGGAACTCATGACCATGCCCGTTCCCGATTCTCTCGTCATTCCCGACGCCGCACCTCCCTCCACACCGAACGCCTGCACGTCATTTCTCCTGCCCGATGGAAAAACGGTGATCGAATTCGCTCCAACGTGTCGCGTCGTCCCGGGCACCCAGCTTGTGGGCAACCCCGCCAAGCCGCAGGACCTGTACGGGCTTGGGTATCGCGGGGCGCATTGGGGGTCTGGGCTGTCGGTCCTGGGCGGATCGATCCGCCTGGGTGAGCTAGTCGGACCGCAGCCTATCCGTCACGCCATCAAGATCAACCTGCCGGCGCAAAAATACTGTTATTACTCGTCACTGGTCCCCGGCCATCGCTGGCCCGCGACGAAAGCGGACTCCTACGCAGCCGAGAAGTACAAGGGGAAGGATCCGCGACTCGTTCTTGGCGCGCTCCTGGCGATTCGGCCGGAACTGACGCCCGAAAAGCTCCGGCTGACGAGCGTTCCCGCTAAAAAGCTCTTTTTCGCCCTGCAAAATTACGGCGCCTACGTCACGGACGACTCCGGCTGGGACGCCTACGATCTGTGCGTGGAACTGGGCGTGCCGGAAGAAGTGGAAAAGGCCCATCGCGTGAAGATGGTCGGCACAAGCGGAACATTTTTCGACGAGTTCAACCGGATCGTGCAGGCCCTGCACATCGTCGACAACAACGCCCCCGGCCAGGTCGGTGGAGGCGGCGAGCCACGCCAACCATTGGCCCCGAGACTGACGCGGTAAACTGGAGGCGACCGTTCTATCTCGCGTCTACTGAAGAACATCATCCTGAGCAACACGAAGGATCTGGCCTCGGAGGCGCAGGAAATACGCCACGCGATGGTGCAGCCAGATGTTTCGCAGAGTCCACCCTCGACATGATCGGGGGTTCGCAATGACGGCTTTTCAAAAACGCTCTATCAATATATTGCCGCAGAGAAGCGAAGGGTTCAAAGTTTTTCTCTTCCCGTTGGGAGGAAGGACAGCAATGGACATCTGCCAGGAATTTGCCTATCCCACAGAGCCAGCTTTATGATATATCCTGTGGACAAAAGCGGGACAAATTCCCTCCATAGAGGTGGGCGGAATAGTTTAGGACTCGACACTCTGTGGCGTCAGAAAGCGAAACACGTCGATTTCTGTCTGGTCACTTCCCATCTCGCTGCCCGGGTTTCAGCTTCTTGGTGACATACAGAACAATTGCCACGACAAGGGCGAGGCCAACGAGAAGTCCGATATTGGGCATCTTCGAAGCCACCAAAGGTTGAGAAGTCGGATGGCTTTGCACCGGCTCTATGCCTCTCATTGCGTTTCCCTCGTTTCCTACTTTGTTCTTTTGGCCCTGCGAAGTGGATTTCCGGAAACTTTTTTGAGATGTTTCGAGTTTTTTTCAGAAAAGCCTTGGCCCCGCGTGCAGTGGCATGACCCCATGCCGGATACATGCCAAGAGAAATAGAGGCGGAGCATGCTGCCCCGACTTGTGTTTCATGACGTGCTCCACGCCGTGTTCGATTAGAATGTGGGGCGGGTCGTTCTGACGCTTCGACAGTTTGACCCGCCGATTGAAGACCGAGGAAGACGCAAACTTGGCGGGTAAACCCAACGGACCGGAACCACTCGCCCTACCGTACTTCAGAACGATCCTAATACCAAACCGTCAGGATCAGATGCGGTTCGGGGTGTTTACCTTCCCACACGCCGACTGTGGTTTGGACGATTTTGATGTCGACGTCCGGGGTATGGTCGATCCACTCGTTGATGGTCTGGACCATGAATTCGACGGCACCGTCGCTCATACGGGTGTGAAATATCTTGACCCGCGTGGCTCCGCTTCCTGTTTTTTGGAGGGCCCGGCTGAGCTGGGTCTCATCCATCTTCTTCTGGCCTACTCCGCCGAAGGCCTTGATGACCTTTCGCCCGGATTTCTCAAACTCCGCCTCATCGATGAGCGTTACCCCTGCCTCACCGTCCGCAGCGTTCAACGGCGCCTTGGTCTCCGATTTCTTCTCATTCAAACAGATGGGACATAACAGCTTTTCGTCGACAACGGCGGCCCGGCCGCTGTGAATATGCTCCGGATAGATGGTCGCTCCGCACAGTTCGCACGCTTTGATTTGTTCCGCTTCCTGCGTCATTCCAGACTTTCCTCCAGTAACTTCAGCACCCCGCCAGCGTGAATTTGACTTGCCCGTAGACATTAACGCGTTCCTATTATAAACTCTAACGCAATTGTCCGTCAATACGATAGAATCCAGCTCGGAACGGAGCGGATTTCGTGAGGAGAAACTATGAAAGATATCAAGGTCGGTCTGATCGGCGGAAGCGGCCTGGGTCAGGCCCTGTTGAGCAAGACCAGCGGTGAAGAATACAACCCGCGGACCCCCTTCGGTCGGCCCAGCGGCCCGATCATCTGCACCGAATGGGAAGGCATGCCGGTGTGTGTCCTGGCCCGCCACGGCAACGGCCATGTGTATAGCCCGTCCCATGTCCCCTTCCAAGCCAATATCTTCGCGCTCAAAAAACTGGGCGTAACCCATATCATCGCCAGCGGCGCGGTCGGTTCGCTGCGGGAAGACGTGCACCCCGGTAATCTGCTCATCCCCGACCAGATCATCGATAAGACCTACAAACGGGAAAGCAGCTTCTTCGGCAAGGGCATCGTTGCCCACGTGGAGTTCGATCAGCCGTTCTGCGGCAATCTGCGCAAGATCCTGCTCGAAGCGGGCAAACAGATGGATTCGCCGGTAAAGGTACATAATGGCGGGACTTATGTCTGCATGGAGGGCCCGCAGTTTTCGACGGTGGCCGAGTCCAAGATGCATCAGAGCTGGGGTGGCTCGGTGATCGGAATGACGGCCATGCCGGAGGCGAAACTGGCCCGGGAGGCGGAAATCTGCTATGCCCTGGTAACCATGCCGACCGACTACGACTGCTGGAAACCGCATCCGACCGACCGGTCCAAGTGCGACCTGCTGGCTGAGATTATCGGTAACATGAATAAAGCCACGGACTTGGCGATCAAGCTGATCAAGTCCGCCTTGCGGCTGATGCCCAAAATGGTCGATCCCGAGTGCTACTGCCGCAAGAGTTTGGAAATGGCCATCTGGACGGATCGCAAAGAGATCGCACCGGCCACCGTACGGGAACTTGAGCCTCTGGTCGGCAAATATCTGGGCAAAGTAAGCAAGAGCTGACGGCCAAACGGGGTCGGACCGGCGAGAAACTGGACGACAACCGTACAATGTGATGTAGGGAGGGGATATCCCTTCCCCCGGAGCTCAAAAATCCGTCAAAAAACAGAGGGGCGAACCTACGGTTCGCCCTCTTAAGTAATGTTTCGGACGCAGGTTATGAACCATAAACGTGGTTTTACTTTGATAGAGATCATGGTCGTGGTGGCGATTATCGCCCTCCTGGCGGTGCTTGTCGTACCGTCGCTGCGGGCGATGCAGTCGGCCAACGCCCGTTCTCAGGCGTATAACACGATCAATGCCGCCCTGATGGCAGCCCGAAGTTACGCGATCATGAACGGCGTCACCACCGCCGCCCGCTTCCAGCCGAATGGGAAGATATTTTTGGTGTATAAGGTCAAGGAAGGCACCCAGGCATGCGATTGGGCAGGAAACGTCATCCAATACCCAGGAAATGGTCGCCCAAATGCCAACAATATCATCTTTCTGCCCGTGGTTGACCAAGAGCCACTGCAGATGCCCCATGGCTATGCTGTGGCAGACGCCCGGCCACAGAATCAGCGACGACCATTTTTTGAGCCCTTCTATATCTGCTACAACTCTGATGGGACCTTGGCTGTGAATGAACAGATTTGGGTGGCTTTGATTGAAGACCAGGCAAATCGTAATCCGGTCAGTCTCAACGTCACGGGAGATAACCGCTTCGCCTGGTGGGATCCTAATACGGTATTTAACTCATCCACATGGGATCAGTGGGTGATAGACTCGGAAGATCCGAACAGAGTAGGCGACCCGGCGGATCGGGCACTATCCAGATTCTACAATGTGGCAGCCAGTGTTGCCCGTTTGGAGACGATATTAAAAGAGGACCGAAATGGAGAAGATCCTGATTATGGTCCCGATCACTATGGTGGCGCATTCCTGGCCAACTACACTCCTCCGGGATATTCCGTCCAGATTGACCTGAATTTCACAGCAGACCCTACCACGCAACTGGCCATCTTCAAGACGCCGGAGAATTGGGACCAGATGAAGTTGTTCTCCACGACGGCGGGGGAGAAGACCAAGCAGTTGTACGTGGATGACGCAACCACGGGAATCCTGGCGCAGACCGGGACGGGAACTCAGACCAAGGAAGATTCGTTTGATCGCATGTTCCTGAATGCCTACACGGGGCGTATCATTCGGCCGGTGGAATGATGCAAAGTAGTCAGTAGCCAGAATCCAGTAGCCAGTAGAAGAAGATATCGCACGCAAGAGTGCGTGCGCCACAAAAGAGACCTGCCGATCCAGTTCCTTTTCGCGGAAAAAACTGGACCTTCCTGTCCGGGGATGACGATGAATGATGGGAAGTCTGGCAAGAGTCGCGGTTCATCCTGATTAACCCTAATCCATTGCCCCGCATAAACTTCTTGACAGATTTCATGTTCATCAGTAACAATGAAGGCCACATATGGATAAGCGGCCGCGACAGGAGGTCGCGGTTTTCTGGAGAGCCAAGTTGACACGAGGAGCCCACGGATTGGTAATAGACGCCCGTCGATGGATAAACCTCCGATGTGTTTTTACGGGACTGCTTCTTTCCCTGCTGGCTGGGTGCACCAGCACAGGAGGGGTCTTGAAGCACCTTCCGCCCCCGATTCTGCGAATCCAACCCCGCATTGTCAAACCCGCCCCGGTTTATGCGGCACCTCAGCCCCCGCCGGTGTATGTACCTCAACCGAACCGCAACGTGACGATCGTGGTAGACCCCGGCCATGGCGGACACGACCCGGGAACTCGCGGATTGGGATACTGCCCGTATCCGGAGAAATCCCTGAACCTGCTTATCGCCACGGAAGTGACCCAAAACCTGCGGAATCGCGGGGCGAACGTGATCATGACGCGGACCGGCGACTGGTTCGTGGAATTGGGTAACCGGGCCGACGTGGGAAACAATCAGAACGCGGATCTCTTCGTTTCCGTTCATATTGACGCATCACGCAACCCGGGGGCATCGGGAATGACGGTCTTCCTGCACCGAAATGGATCCAGCGGAAGCCTGCAGGCGGCACAGTGCATCGCAAACGCGATCGAGCAAGCGGGGTTCGAGTGCCGGGGCGTCCGACGGGCGAACTACAAGGTCCTTCGGGACAGCAACGGACCGGCTGTGCTGGTTGAGTGCGGATTCTTGAGCAATTTCAGCGACGCACAAATGCTCTCCACGCCGTACCACCGGTCGCGAATCGCAGCGGCGATCTCGCAGGGAATTGCGAGATACTTTGGGTGGTAGAAGTAAGGAGTCCACGGTCTACAGTCTGCAGCCGGCGGGGATGAATGACCAATGACGAATGTCTAATGACTGTTCAATGACGAAATCCGAATGACGAAGAATCGTCCGCGAATGGACCTCTCTCGTCATTAGACATTCGGTATTTCACGCTTCTAAAGTCCTTGAGCGAATCGCTCTACCATTTCCTCTTGCACCGGTCGATCGAGCGTGACGAATCGGGCGCTGTAGCCGGCGATGCGCACGATGATGTTCTGGTGATCCTGCGGGGCTGCTATTGCCTGGCGAAGGACATCCGCGTTGACCCCGTTGACCTGGACTTGCAGACCGCCGAGGCGGAAATAGGTTTGCAGCAGGGACTGGAAGGCTCTGCAGTCGGCTGAGGTCTTCAGGGCGTCCGGGGTGAGGGAGATATCCAGGGCCTGTCCTCCGTAGAAGGCGCTCTGATCGACGGACGTGGCCGACAGCATGAGGGCCGTGTGTCCTTTCCGATTTCGGCCTGGGATCGGACCGATGTTCTTGGCGAGAGGTTGACCCGCCAGCCGGCCATCCAGACTGGCGCCGAATTTCATGCCGGCGCCGATGTGGGCGTTAAGGGTGTGAAAGCTCGGAGCGTAGCGAACGGACTGGTCGGAATATCCGGCAACGCTCTGGGCAAAACGTTCCGCAAGTTTCCCGGCCAATTCATCCACAGGGGAATCATTGTTCCCGAACTTGGGCATTTCCAGAAGCGCCTTCTGCACGGCAGGACTGTTCTGGAAGTTCTCCCGGGCGGCTTGGACCAATTCGGCGAGCGTATATTGTTTTTGCTCAAAGACGAGGCGTTTGACGGCGAAAAGGGCATCGGCGACGTTGATCAATCCGAAGGCTTCGACGATAACCGTGTGATATCGAGCGCCGCCCAGACATCGATCTTTGCCCGTTGCGATGCCATCGTCAATCAGGGCGGAAAAGAACGGGTTGGGGTTTTCCGTACCCGCGTACAAGGTGGCGTGGCGATTCTGGCGGATGCAGAAATCGAGGATTTCGTTCGTATAAGCCACAACGGTCTCGAACAGTTCATCGAAGTTTCCGTAGGTGGTCTTCGCGGGCGTTTTAAGGGCAATGGGCAGGTGATGATGGAAGGGCCTACCGACATTGACTGCCAATTCGAGAGGCAGAAGGAAGTTCACAACCGATCCCCACATATCGGAGATTTCCTGGCCTGGCATGACGAGTCCCATACAGCTATTGGCGGCCCATCGATGAACCTCGGTTTCCGGCACGCCGCGTCGGATCAGAGCGTTACGGCAGGCGAATTCGCCGTAAAACGTCGGCTGACCGATGGCGAAGAGTTTTGGATCGACCAGCAAGTCGAACACATCGGCGGGTATGCCTTTGTGGATTCGGGCAGCCAGAATTGGCGAAGGCAGCTGCAGTTCTTTGGCCACTTCGACGATCAGCCGGGACAGCGGGTTGAACAAATCCTGCCCGTCTTTATCGACTCCGCCCAGATTCACCGCACAGGCGGGATCGCCGAAACGATTGAGCTTCCGGTGCAGGTCGGTCAGGTACTGCTTGAGCTGCGATAGCGGAACGCCGCGATCCAGATCCTGTTTGAACAGCGGATAGAGGTACTGGTCGAGGCGTCCGAGTGAAAGGGATGCGTCGCACAGCTCGGAAATACCGACCGTGATATGGACGAGCCAGACGGCTTGCAGGGCCTCATGGAAATTTCGCGCGGGATGGAAGGGGACATGGCGGCAGGCGGCGGCGATGCCCCGGAGCCGGTCACGAATACCACTATCTTTCTCACTCGCCGCTTGATTGTCCGCCAGGTCGGCAAATCGGCCAGCCAGGGTGACAACCGCCGTCAGAGCGATCTCCATGGCTTCCAGGTACGTCGCTTTTTCCTCTTCAGCCCCGACTCGTTCTCGTCGGATCGCGGCCAGGAAACCCGATATCCCATCTTTAACCACGCGTTCGTAATCGACGCAGGTATGCGCAAGGGTATAGGCGCCGAAACAGTGGAATTTCTCCGCCAGGAGATCAGCGGGGGTCTTGTCCGGTGTCGGTCCAGACGGTCGGTGGGACTCGCTCCAGCGGGTCATCTGAGCGTCCAAGTCTGCCAGATCTTCTGCCGAGCCCCAATCCCAACCCATATCGCCAGCGAGGGTCTCAGCGGTGCAGATCCCGATCGGTAGACGCTCCAGAACGTTTCGGAACGCATGGGCAACACGAACGGGACGCGCCAGATGAGCAAACTGGGGGTCCGAAAGGATCTGCTCACGCAGGAAACCGACAACCGACCATAGATCATGAGTACTCAAAGCAGCCGTCCTCAACGTTTATCTTAATTATAGCACAATTCCTGCTTACATGCTCTTTTCTGTCCGCTCGATAATCGCGTCCTGCCAAGTCTTATCGATGGCCTGGAATTTGGCACTAAAGCCGCTGACCCGGACCATCAGCTCCGAGAAGGCCTCCGGACGTTTCTGAGCTTCACGGAGTTGATCTGCATTAAGAATATTAAAATGCAGATGGAAACCACCACGTCTGAAGTATGCCTTGACGATCTGCCCCAGAAGTTCCGAGCCATGCGGCGGGCTTACGTCCGATCGCGGCAGCGAGATCAGCAGGGGATTTCCGCAGGCGAATCGATCGTGGGCGATATGGGCGGACGAATTGAGAATCGACACCGCGGTCAACCCTTTGGTGAACGAACTTGGCCCGCAGCCGTAGGACAGCAATTCCTTCGCGCGCCGTCCATCGGGCGTGGCTGGCGTTTGGTTGTAGATATCCGAGCCGAACCGGAACAGGCCTGGATAGGGGCGAACGGTTCGGCCTGGTGCCTCGATCCGACTGCTCAGGACCAGATCGCTCAGGAAACGGGAAAAATCTTCCGCCAGACGGTTGGTGAACTCTGTATCGGTCCCGTATCGGTTGGGCAGATTTCGGCATCGCGTTCGAAGAATCGCATCGGGAAAATCTCTCGCGACTTGTTCTTTCATCTCGGCCAGCGACAGGCTCTTTTCGTCGAAAACAAGCGTCTTTATGACCAGCAGACTGTCGATCAACGTGCCCAGACCAAGAATGTTAGTGCCCAGAAGAGAGAACCTCGCGCCCGCCTCTTCCGCCATCCGTCCGGACTCGATACAACCGCCCAGACAGGCACTTTGAAACGGAGAACCGCAATTTTCGCTCAACCACTCCCACATTTGCTGATGGTCGCGAAGTCTCTGATCGTAGCTGGCGGCACAACAGCGTTTGAGCCCGTCGCAGAAGGCTGAGAAGTCTGTCGAGGCGGGATCGCTTTCCAGGAACTGGAGCAGGACCTCCGCCAGGTTCCAGTGTCCCATCGTGGTCAGCGCGCATGTGTCGCCCTGCGTGGTGGCCTCGTAACAACCCACGATTCCCCAATCCCGGGCCCGATCGATTGGAATATCCAGAGCCTGGAGAGAGGCAATCACCGTTGAATCGTTGAAGAACGAGGGCATACCGATCCCGCACAGACACAGCTCCAGCGATTCGGTCCAGAACGCCTCGGATGTGTTCTTATGAATTCGCACGGAGATCGACGGCTGCCAGACCTTCAACGTTCGGGCGACTTTCAGACAGAGCAGGGAGAGAAGATTCTCCGCATTGTTCCCCGCTTCATCCACTCCACCCAACGTCAGGTTCTGCGACTCGTCACCTTCGCAGCACTTTATCCAGAAGCAGGAAAGCAGCTCTTCCGCCAGATCCACGGTGATGGTCTTTGCCTGAAGATCGTTTTCCAGCAACGGCCAGAGATATTGATCGAACCGTCCAAAGGAGACGGCGGCATTGGCGCCTTCGGCATGCAGGAAGACCTGCACGAACCACACCAATTGCAGGCCCTGCCAGAATGTCTGCGGCGGATTGTTCGATATCCATCGGCAATTGGCGGCGATGGTCCGCAATTCCTCGGCGCGTCCGGAAGGCAGCTGTCGCTCTGCTTCCCGGGCAGCCGCATCCGCGTGTCGCCGAATATAAAGCGAAAATGCTTCCAGCGCCCGTTGAAACGCCTTCGAATTGATGCCTTGCGGAGCGGATCGCACCTGTTGCAGCAGCCCGCTAATCCCCAGCCGCAATACTTGGCCGTAATCGACGATGATATGCCCGTGATTTCCCCGGAATTGCATTGCTTCCCGCTCGTCGGGGCTGAGGAACGCGTTCCAGCTATAGAGCATTCCGAACCGTTGCGACCCGACAATGAGTTCGTCCTTCTCGATCGTGCAGGGCCAGCGATCGGCGAAGGCGCAGAGGAAATCGGCTTTGCGGTCCGCTTCCCGGAGAGTTCGGCTCGAGGAATAACTCTCATATGCGATACGCGCGAAAACCCGCATCGCGTCCTCGGTCAGGCAGACCCGCCCGGACGTGTGTTCCACCAGCGCATTGCGAAGCCGTTCTATCCTGTCGTACGTTGTCATGCTCTCATTATACCCGAAATCGGCTTCGGAAAGTAGACCCGATGGCCGTCGATCCTCGTACCGCGATTAAGCTACATCGCTCGGGAAAATGGCGCGGAGGGGAGAAATTTCCACCGCACAGGCCGGCTGACCGTCGGGCTTTCGTTCGACGGTAATTCCCGCCTTGTCGAGCCATCGGGCGGCGCGGGCGACAAAGTCTCGCCGGGCGCTGTGAGCGCTGTCGACGCCTTCGGCGTTTTTGACGGGCGAGAATTCTTCTTCGCGCTTGGTCTGGAAGACAATGGAGTTTTTGGCCATGGGGATGGCATCGAAGATGAACTGCTCGAGCTTGACGGCATTGGGCTCGGTGGGTTTGATTTGCTCGCCGCGATCGTTGATGTAGGGCACTTTCTTGACGGCCCGGTGGTATGGGAGCTTCAGATCTCCCTCGGTGATGCGTTCGATGAATTTCCGGGAGAGAATGTGGATGGCGATGGAGCCGGCGTCGAATTTGCGCGACCCGTCGGGATTTTTGGCGCGGGCCAGGGACTCGGGAAGATCGGAGTATTCGATGACCATCAGCTTCTTGTCGCCGATGACGAAGTTTCCGACCTTTTCCAAGTCGTCGGCCTTGGCGAGGGACTTGCTGGACATCTCCGACTTGCTCAGGATATGCAGCCCGATGAACATCGGATCAAGGCATCGGACGAGAGGATTGTCGACCTGGAAATAGCTGATGTATTCGATACCGAGTTTCTTCATTTGAGCGAGGGCGCCGGATTTTCGCATGGCGCGAAGGGACCCGCCGTGGCCGTCGGGCGAAAGCGACAGCGAGTCCTTGCGGTCGAGGAGGATCTTGCCGTCGGCGTCGAAGGCGGGCATCATGCCCTGCTGGAAGAAGCAGACGTGCTTGGGATTCAGGCCGAAGAAACTGTTGTCCTTGAAGAATTGGACGGTGGCCTGGTGGTTGGTATCGCTGGTCATGATGAACCAGCGGATATTCGGATTGTAGCGTTTGCGGCAGTTCTGAATATATTCGGCGAACAGCTGGAACAGGGATTTGTTCAGGACGGGGCTGATTCGGTAGATCCCCTTGGGACCATCGAAGCCCAGGCGGGTGCCGGCTCCACCCGCGACGGTGAAGGCACAAACCTTGCCGGCCTTGAGGGCATCCTCGCCCTTCTTCCAGGCTTTCTGGTACTCGGCGGCCTGTTTCTTGTTGGCGGGGTCGGCGGGGAAGAAATCCGCCGGCTTGATCGAACCCGGAAGCGCAAAGGGGGCAGTGCCCTTGACGCATTCTTCTACAAGCTGGGCGATCCGGGCAAAGTCGATTTCCGACGCCTGGCCCAGAAGGTGTTGCCGCTGTTCGTCGTTAAGATCGTCCCAGAAACGGAAGATATGTTCCTGGCCGAAGGTCTTGGCCTGATTGAACACTTTTTCGAACTGTTTTTGGATATTCTGCATCGCTCCGATGTCTCCTGGATATATAATAAACTCGCCAAAAGGATATAGAACAGCATAGTAATTGTAGAACAAGGGATCTGTCAATCATGTTCGTTGATGAAGCGGAAATTTACGTTAAAGGGGGAGACGGCGGAGACGGGTTTGTCGGTTTTCGCCGTGAGACATTCGTTCCCCGCGGCGGCCCGGACGGGGGCGACGGCGGGCGAGGCGGAAGCGTGTACATAGAGGCAACGGAGAATCTCGATACGCTGTTGGACTTCATCGGGCACCATCACTGGAAGGCGGATCACGGCCAGCCGGGACGTACGAAGAAGATGGCGGGCAAGAGCGGCCAAGACCTGATCATTCAAGTCCCCATGGGAACGCTGGTGTACGACAAGGAAACGGGTATCCTGTTGAAGGACCTGACGCAGCCGGGACAGAGGATATGCGTGGCGCGGGGGGGAAAGGGTGGCCGGGGAAACGTACATTTCGCCACCGCGACGGAGCAGGCGCCGCGATACGCGGAACCGGGCGGCAAAGGTCGGGAGCGCATGCTGCGGCTGGAGTTGAAATTGATCGCGGATGTGGGACTGGTGGGCATGCCGAACGCGGGCAAATCGACGCTGATCTCGCGGGTATCGTCGGCCCGGCCAAAGATCGCGGATTATCCGTTCACCACGCTGCACCCGGTACTGGGAATTACAGAGCTATCGCGTCACCGCCGGTTTGTCTTGGCAGACCTGCCCGGGCTGATCGAAGGGGCACATGAGGGAGCCGGACTGGGCGACGAGTTCTTGCGGCACATCGAGCGGACGCGGGTCATCGTCCACATGGTGGACATCCTGCCGCTGGACGGATCGGACCCAGCCAAGAATTACGAGACGATCCGTAGCGAATTGGAAAAGTATTCCTCCACGCTGGCAGGCAAGCCGGAGATCGTGGTGGCCAACAAAATGGACCTGACCGACGCCCAGGAGGCGTATGAGAAGCTGAAGAAGGACTTGGGAGTGCATGTTTTCGCGATCTCGGCGGTGAGCGGCCGGGGCTTGGAGGGGCTGCTCGATCGGTGCTGGCAGATGATCGAGGGGCAAAAGGCCCAGGAGAAATTCCAGGCCCAGGAATCGCCCAAAAGCGAAGTATTTTCAGGAGAAACGGACGATGAAGATATTAGCGATTGATATTGGAAATACGCGTACGCGGCTGGCGATGGTGGAAGACCGCAAGGCGACGGATATGGCGTGGTTCCCCACGGGTGACGTCGAGCAGGTCACGGAGGCATTCAAGGCCGCTTGCGAAAAAGTGGCGACCAAAGATAAAACGCCGGTGGTGATTTGCTCGGTCGTTCCGAAGCTGACGGAGCACCTGGAGCACGTGGCGGAGTTGTCGCTGGACACCGAACCGCTGGTGATCGGCCGAAATCTGCCGCTGCCGTTGAAACTGGATCTGAAGGACACGCAACGGGTGGGGCCGGACCGGGTGGTGTCGGCGGCAATGGCGTTCGAGCGGATGGAAAAGGCCGTCGCGGTGGCGTCGTTCGGGACGGCGATTACGATCGATTGCGTGAACGACGAGGGCGTGTTTCTGGGCGGCGTTATTTTGCCGGGGCTGCGAATTTCCGCCAAGGCCCTGGAAGAATACACAGCCATGCTCCCGCTGGTGGACTTAAGCCCGCCGGAGACTCCGTGGGGACGCGATACGGCGGAGGCGATCAGCGGCGGCATAGTCTTCGGCGCGGCAGGCGCGCTGCGAGAAGTCGTGGAGCGTTACGCCACAGCCCTGGGGTGCTGGCCTGAGTTGATCGTCACCGGCGGCGATGGCGAACTTATCGCCAGACACTGCGATTTCGTGCACGCGGTCGTACCGGATCTGCTGCTAATGGGAATGGAACTGACGTATGAGCACGGGCGTTCGCACCAGCAATCGCGGTAGTCGGATCGTCGTCGCCCGGGCCAGCCCGGCGCAGGCGGGAGCGATCGGCGTGATCCAACTGTCGGGCGCAGGGGCGGGAGCCTTGCTCAAGCCGTTTTTCTCCACCGACTTGCCTGATAAGGCCGGCCAGTTCCGCATGGGTACCTTATCCGACGCGGACGGGTATCCGGTCGACCAGGTGCTGATCGCCTGCCTGAATGATCGGGACGAATTCTACGAAATCACCTGCCACGGCGGACTGCGGATCATCCAACGAATCGTCGACACGCTGGAACGGGCGGGAGCCGAGTTGGTCGACGGTGAGGAACTGCTTAATACAAGCCTGAAACTGCAAGGGCCGGTCGCTCAGGAGGCGTACCGGTTACTCGTCGGGGCGAAGACGCCGCTGGCTGTAAGGTTCCTGCTCGCGCAGGCAAGCGGTAAGCTGAACGAGATTCTGGAACGCGGGTCGCACGAAGAGCGGCGCCGGGCGATGCGATACTGGCCGGCTATTTCGTTTTTGTTGGAGGGAATCCGCATCCTCGTGCTCGGTCCGCCGAACGCGGGAAAAAGCACGCTGCTCAATGCCCTGGGGCGGATGGAACACGCCCTGGTGGCGGATCTTCCGGGTACGACGCGCGATTACGTGCAGGCCCAGGTCGATCTCGCGGGCCTGCCCGCCCGAATCACGGACACAGCCGGGGTTGGAGCAACCGCCGACCCGCTGGCAAGAGAGGCGAGGGAAAAAACGTTGGCCCAGATCGGCGAGCATGATCTGATTTTCCTGCTGCTCGACGCGACGAATCGAAAGACGGCGCAGGATACCGTCGAAGCCTTCCGGCGGCTTGAGCGGGTGATCGTACTTCTGAACAAAATCGACCGGCCCGACACTCAGTGCAGGATGACGGATCTTGTCTTGCCCGCGTCGTGGACAGGCCTGGAGATTTCCGCGCTGAAAGCAACTCGCCTGGACGAGATTCCGTCGATGGTCTGGCGCACGCTGGGACTGGACGGTTTTGATTACCGCGAACCTCTGGTGTTCAGCGACGCTCTGGCGAAATTGAACGCGGAATAACGTCAGAATTTCACGATGATCTTCAGCCGATTGGCGATGAGGGTGAGAATCGTGATGCCCAGAGTAAAGGGGATGCTCATCGTAAGCACAGCCCACCAGCCGGTATGCCCAAAGACAATGTAACCGGGGATCACCTCCAGTACTTTCGGATTGTTAATGATGATGGCGAGCAGGCCGGCGAAACCGTACTGACCCATGTAGATAAAGAGCGGATTTTTGCCCAACTCGGTCAGAGGTTTGGTCACGACAACAAAGGATTTGCTTTGACCCCAGAGGCACTCTAGTCCCCAGACGCCCCAGAACGCCAGAGAGACGATACCGGTCATGAACAAGGTTCGCCGTACGCCGACAAAGTCGGAAAAGAGATTCCCCGCCGCGAAGGCGGAGGCCAGGAGAAGCACCGTGGTCAGGGCCAGGATACGCAGACCCGGACGAGATCGCTCCGAAGCCAGATTCTTCGGCAAGAAAAGATCGCCGATGAACGTTCCCGCCAGGACCATCGTACTGTAGACACCAATTCGATTAGATAGGTCCAGATAGCGAAGAAGAGTGGGAATCCAATCATTCAGAAACGGGTTCGTCTGCTCCAGATGATAGAAGAACGCGAGCATCAACCCGTATGCCCCGATGCGGGCGGCTGAGGAATATTGAAACACAATCCAGATGGCCGATACGAGCAAGTAGGCAAACCCCAGGTAGCCCAGCGTGGAGGCGGGGAAGGCGGGAGTGCCGGGAATATAGCCCCCAGTGAAGAAATCGCCGCCGTGCGGACCGGCTCGGAACTTATAGCTCTCCCATACGAGGCATCCGATCGAAGCGAGGCGAATCGTCCAACCCAGGACCACTTTCCAGGTCTTGCCGCTGCCGGTCAAAGGCCAAGTGGCGAGCAACCCCACGGTGGCGACAAAACCCAGAAAATACCAAAGAGCGGTGGACACGCCGGTAAGTTCTTCCTTGTAGTTATACCCTTCAACCGCGGTACCGATCCAGATCAGGATCAGAGAACGGAAAAGGACATGAGTGAAGATGGACAGCCGCGATTCCTTTCGCTCAAGCCGTTTTTCCAGGGCCAGGGGAATCGACATACCCATGATAAAGAGAAACGCCGGAAAGATCAGGTCCAGCCAGGCGATCAGGTTTTCCTTGCCCGGATTATTGAACGAATGGTCCATCCACCACGGCAAACCCTTGATCTTGCTGGTACTATTGGCAAAGCACATCAAGAGAATGACCAGGCCGCGATAAATATCGATACTGAGGATGCGCTGCGATCCTTTTTCCGTCATGCGATTCTTCCTTGCCCTGTCAAAACCGAACAGAGGTTCATCATAACATATGGCGTATTTCGCCGCCAGATGCATATTCAGATAGCCTCTTGCGAAATCCGGACTAAAAAGATAAAGTCTGACACATTGTTAATAGAAGGAAGTGCCATGAAGGAAGATTTTGAATTTGTGCGATTGGTCGGTAACGAGCGCCGGGTGGGTCCGACGCTGGCCAGCGTGTCGCGACACTGGCAGGGCGAGAAAGAACGTTTCATGTTCGTCAGTCCGCATGACGACGACGTCGTGCTCGGATCGGGCCTGCTGATACAGTTGGCGAAACGCGAGAACGTACCGGTGCATATCCTGATCGTCACCGACGGGAGTATGGGATACTGCAGCGACAGCGAGAGGGACACGATCGTCGATATCCGGCGAAATGAGACCTTTGACTGTTACCAGTCACTGGGCGTCCCGAAGCACAATATTCACTGGCTGGGGTTTCCCGATTGCCAGTTGACGGAATACCGCGGCCGAAGCTCGGCCAAGGCGGGCGACAGCGCGGCCATCATGGGATTCAGTGGCCTGCAGAACGCCTTCACACATTACATGCGGAAGATTCGCCCCACGCAGTGCTTCCTGCCGACCTCGAATGACCTGCATCCCGACCACCGCATCGTCCATGAAGAACTTCTGATCAGCCTGTTCCACGCGTCGGGAAATATCTGGCCCGAACTCGGCACGCCACTGGAGAAAGTCCCCTACGTCCATGAAATGGGCGTCTACTGCGATTTCCCCGAAGCGCCGAAGCTGCGAGTCCGCACGCCGATGAGCTTCCTGGAAAACAAGCTCAAGGCCATCGGAGCGTTCCGATCCCAAACACAGATCGGAGCCCTGATCGACATCGTGCGAAGCGGCGGCCCGGAAGAGTATCTGCGGGCAGTAGAGTTCAGACTCTATCAGCCAAGCCGGTATCGGGACCTGTTCGAAGAGAAAGAGGGAGAAACGATGCGCTTCGTGCGATAAAGTGCATAGCCCATCTCAAGCTGACCAAGGGCGGACACGTGTCCGCCCTTTTTACTTAACTCTCGTCTCAACAAAGACTTGTGATCGACCAATATCGTCTTGACAAATAATGCCCTCAAATGTAAGATAAATTCATTACTTTGTCAGATAAACTTTGGAGATGGGCTTCGTGGCGAAAAGAAAAGGCAGTCAACTTCGGTCAGCCATTCTGGCGTCCCTGGCCAGGGGCGAGCTCAAGCTCGGAGATCGGCTGCCCACGGAAATCGAGTTGATCCAGAAATACGGGATCTCTCGGGCAACGGTGCGGGAGGGATTGGCCTCGCTGGTGGAAGACGGTATCCTGAATCGACGCCCCGGGGCGGGTACCTTTATTGCCAGTACGGGCACCACCAATCAGAGCAAGATCGTCGCGGCGATGATCCCCTGCGTGCGAAACGTGGAAGACGTGTTCTACCAAATGGTTCGGCCCATTGAAGATGCCCTCCACGAACGTGGATTCTCGCTGATACTGTGCAATCACGACCAGAATTTCGACAAGATCGGGCGGTATGTGTTCCGGTTTTGCCAGGAGCGCGTGGCAGGAATTATTTTTGCGCCGATTCTGCTGCCGGGATCTCTCAATCAGAATATGGCGGCCCTTCGGGAGTTTGAGCGGGCGGGAATTCCATTCGTACTGATTGACTCGGCTGTGTCAGCGGAAACGCTGCCATGCCACACCCTGGTCAGTTCTAACGGTTTCATGGCCATGCGAGAGCTGGTCCGACATCTGGCGGGGTTGGGACACCGACGAATGGCGTACATCAGCGGCCTGCCGGAGGTGTTTTCTACGGAACAGCGACGGCTTGGATTCCTGGAGGAGATGCGGGTCCAGGGGCTGGATGTTCCAAAGGAGCATCTCAAGCAAATCCAGCTTGGCCCGATCAGCAATCAAGGTCGCCAGGAAATTCGGGAGCTTCTTTCAGTCCGGCCGGCGCCGACGGCGGTCCTGTGCCCGCACGATTTCATCGCCCGGAACGTCGTGGAGGAGGTTCAGAAGATGGGGCTTCGAGTTCCGGACGATCTGGCCGTCGTGGGGTTCGACGATATTCCGATGGCAGCCCACATGGACCCGCCCCTTACCACCACTCGTCAACCGACGGACGCGGAAGGCCGGCTGGCGGTGGAATTGCTCTTCGAAAAAATGACGGGAAAGTTTTCCGGCGAGCGGCAGGAGTTCCTGCCCTGCCGGCTGATCGTTCGGCGTTCCTGCGGCGCAACCCAAGACCAATCGATGGACAAATCTGAAAAAGGAAGGCAAAAATGTCCCGCAATCTGACAAAGCAGAGGATTAAGGCGTTCACGTTGATCGAATTACTCGTGGTCGTGGCCATCATCGCCGTGCTGGTGGCACTGCTGCTTCCAGCCTTGAGTTCAGCGAGGGAACAGGCGCGAGGCGTGCAGTGTTTGTCCACATTGCGGGGTTTCGGTTCGGCACTGCAGATGTACGGTAATGAATTTAACGGTTATATAACAGTGGATGGTCCGTCGTTTCCTTGGATGTGGTACATTCCGGGCGATTGGCCACGACAATTGGCACCGTATATGAGCCCGGAGGCAGGGACGGCCGCAGTGTGTCACAATCCTAACTTTGGGTGGGGCGATTCCGATATCGACGCGAGATTAACCCGGATGTTCCGGCAGTATTTCTGCTATTCCGCGCCTCAGTATGTAATAAACTCGGAGACATTCCGCGGCGGGTATGGGTGGAACGGGTGCCTCGACGGCGACCGCTGGAGCTTTGGCGACAGGAAATATATCCCCGCGAGAAAAGTCGAGCAGATCAATCCCATGGCCGCCTTCCTGGGTGACGGCAACGCGATTCTGGACTGGGGCGGCGTCACTTGTGCTATCCTGTTTCAAGATTCGAGCAGCACGACGGAGGACTGGCATTACCCGATCTATCGGCATAATAACGCGGCCAATTTCGTTTTCGTGGACGGTCACGGTGGCCGTTTGCCGAGAACTGAGAGTTCAAAACTTATCTTGGAGCCGGGGAGCTTCTAGGTGAACCTTCATCGGCGGGCACACCAAGAACATAACGTTCGGAAATAGGAAACAACTGCACATTGCACGTAAGGACTTCGTTTTCCTGGAGAGACAAATGATGACAAAAACTCTCGCAACATGCGCACTGATCTTGTCTTGTCAGATGGCGGCGGCCGCCGATGGCCCGCAGGTATTTCCCAACGTCGCCAAGGACAGCAAAGAGTCGCCGTATATTCAGAAGCTCGTGGCGACGACGACGGCCACGGATCTGGTCCTGCGATTCGAGCCCAATCCGGACGTTGGACGAAAGAATGACGTTCTACAGATCGCCAACAATCAGAAGTGTCATCACGCCAATACGCAGCTCATCGTCACGCTGAACAACGAGGCGATGGAGGAGCTTTCGATTTCGGTCGGCCTGGATGACGCGGGCAAGCTGAAGGTGTTCCCATCCGATGCCGCCACGATGGCCATCGACGATAAGGGCATCAATGTTAACATCCCCCTCAAGAAGGTGCAATTCACTCCGGTCTTCGCCATCGCCGAGACGCTGTCGCTGTTCTACACGGCGGAGAACGTCATGGTGGCGGGCGAAGGGCGGAATTTGTTCGCGACGAAAGACGGGCCGGCGAAGATCACGGTCGCGGGTCTGCCCGTCAAACCGGACAAACCGGAAATCAAGGATCTGAAAGTGACGGAGACAACGTCCGCGTCGGCAACGGTAGAGTGGACGACCAACAACCGCACGGATGCCACCGTCCAGCTCTCTACCGCGGGCCAATCCGCCCAGAACATCAACCAGGACTTCCGCACCCGCCGCCACAAGCTGATGCTCACGGATCTTCAGCCGGCAACGGAGTATCAGGCGGTCGTCTCGGGCACGGACTTCGCCGGCCGATCGGCGGCCCCGGTGACCGTCAAATTCCGAACCGAAACGGCCAAGCCGATGAAGGGCAAGAGCAACGCCTGGCTTCGCGTCAAAGGAAGATATATCGTCGACGCGGCGGGAAAACCTTATCCTCTCGGCGCATATTCGCAATTTCCGGGTGAATTCTGGTGGAACGAGTTTCCCCGGTACGGAACGATGGCCCTGACGGCTCGCTACTATCGCAACCTGGGGCTCAACGCCTGCCGGTTGGGCTTGTGCAACTACATGCCGGGGCATTGGTCGGCCGGCATCTCGCGTGAAGAGGATCTGTTCAAAAAATGGGGCGGCATGGAAGGTTTCGTGAAAAACTTCCTCCGACCCATCGCCAACCAGATCATGGATGAGGGCATGTACCTGATCATCGACTGGCACTGGACGTATGGCATGACTCCCGAATACATCGAACAAATCGCCCAATTCTGGGAAGCGTGCGCCAAGGAATTCAAGGACGAACCGCGGGTGGCCATGTACCAGCTGCTGAACGAGCCGTGCTTCAAGGACGGCGCCAATCGCCCGGACCTCGCGCCGCGCATTCGCGATATCACCAAGGACATGATTCAGCGCATCCGCAAGCACGACAAGCGTCACATCCTGCTCGTGAGTGACTGGAACTGCGGCTGGGGCTGGGCCACCGAGAGTCAGTGGGCTCCGGTCAACTTCGATCCGGGCGATCCGGAGAAACAGATCGTCTATTCCAAGCATATCTCCAAGGAGCACTGCACCGATGCCTTCATGATCGGGGGGGTAGATCGCATCGCCGACAAATACGACGTCCCGATCTTCTTCGATGAAGTCGAAAGCAGTGGATTAATGAGCGGAAAGGACCATTTGTGGTTCTACCAGTTCCTGGCCAAAAATCCGCGGAAATATGGATATGCCACGTGGGTGGCGGGTCAGTATTGGTCGGACTTCGCCTCGGTCACGGCCGCGTTCGCGCAAAGCTACTTCGCCAGGCCCGGATTTGCCGAGGACACGCACCCTGTGGTCAAGTGGTGGCGGATAACGGAGCCGGCCGTCACCAAGAGCGCAAATGAGACGCGGTTCACCTACACCATGCCTCAGCGCATGGCCCAGGGCGATTACGGAATCCTCATCGACGATCAGGAGAATACCCGACGCTGCCAACTGGCCCTGAAGGTCCGGAAAGACTCACCCAAGCTGATCGGCGCCTGGCTGGGCGCACCGAATGAAGCCCGCTGGCTGGATTGTCCCCAGCGTACCTACGGGGAAAGCGCGATTCCCAACGCCACATTCTTCCCCGCGATCGAATCGTTCGATCAGATCGTCCTGAAGACCGATGCAACGTTCAAAACGCCGCCGGGCATTCAGATCTTCCGGCTGAACCCCAGGCACCAGATGCCGCTGCCGACCGTGCCTAGACGAGAGGTGAATTAGCTTCGAACTTCACTCGCCGCAGGATACCATCGGAGATATTCGCACCGCGGAGGCGATCGTCACATCAATTCGCGAATCACGCGTCGTGTCGCCGTAGAATTGTCTCAGAGCGCGCCCAAAAAGCCGATGATGCACACCAGCGGGTCATCGCGAGACCCCGCAGGGGTCGTGGCGATCTGGTGTTCGAACACCAGATTGCTTCGCGGAGTTCACCCTCGACTGGATCGGGGCTCGCAATGACGGCTTTTCAGACACGTTCTATCCGAGAAGCCCTGCCGCCCATTTGACGATGTTGGCAAAAAGCTGAGCGTACCAGTTTCCCACCTCGATCGCGTTGCCGCCCGGAGCCTGGGCCGACACGCGGGCATTTCCCCAATCGACGAGCCCGCCCACCCAATGCGGGGCGACATCGCTGGCGAACGCGACAGTCCGGCCCTTCCCATACGTACCGATTACGAGCAGCGGATCGCTTTTCTCTATCGGCGAAAACGCGAACCCCGATGCCGTCCGCCGAACAGTGAATCGACGGGAAGCGAGGATCATCCTGGCGTCCGGTTTGGCGGAGACGACATTGAATCCACCGATGCCCGGCGGCAAGTCATCGAACGGAAGTCCGCTGACGATTGAATGCTCAGCCATCTTCTCGACCAGGCACGGCTGGGGACAATTGAGGCGATCATCACTCGGCTGCATGACCACGGGCAGAACATCTTTGAGAACCGTCGACGTGTATTCGCGATTCGGTCCCGTAAAGGACTCCCAGCCGCCGATCATCACGAGGCCGGCGCCGTTCTCCACCTTCTTCGCCAAAGCCTCCAATTCACCCGGCGCGAAATTACCCGCCGGATAGTCGCTGAGAATGAACGCTTGATAGTCACTGCCGGGAGCTTCCGCAAATTTCCGATCTGAAGCCAGATAGTCGAACTGCAGACCGGCATGCGTCATCACGCCTGCCAGGTACGAGGCCGCCTCTTTCAACGCCGTATCGCCGAGATAGAGTATTTGCTTTTTCATGACGGCCAAGTATACCCAGCTGCGTCACGCTCGTCATCCGATTTTCTGAGAACATCAACCCCGATTACATCCATCCCGTCATCTGCGCCAGGAGCTTGACGTAGTAGACGAAGTTCGGCCAGGAGACATCGGACGGAACGCCATGATCGCAACTGGGAATAAAGCCCCCGCTCTCGATCACCGGCCTGATCCGGTTCATCTCCGCCTCGATACGCCTTCCACCCTTGGCCATCTCCCGCTTGTCCACGCCGCCGCGATAGGCCATGTTCTTCCCGAATTTGCGGCGAAATTCCACAATGTCGTTTCCCGCAGCCACTTCGATCGGGTCGCACACATTGATGCCGGCCTCAATCCAGAGGGGAATCAATTCGCCGATGTATCCGTCCGAATCGCAATCGTAGATGGGGATATTGTTCTTGCGGATAAATTCGCCCCACCGCTTCCATGTGGGCAACAGGAACTCGCGACACATGGCCGGCGAGATCATGGAAAAGCATTTGTAGGCCATATCCTCGGAAATATGCACAAAATCGGGCGTCACATACTTCAGACCGTTGGCCATCAGCTGTGTTACATAATCCTCCCAAAAAAGGATCATATCTTTCACCAGGGCCGGGTCGTCGAGAAAGGCCATGCACAGGTTCTCGAACCCCATCCATTCTCGAAGCTGCCAAAACGGACCGCTGAAGTGCCAGCCGATCGGCCACGTGCGGTCAGCCAACTTCTTGCCCAACTCAACCGGATTCTGCGGATACCGGGCAGGATCGTCCGCGTTGTACCGCTTCTTCATCTGCTCCCAGTCCTGACGATTCTCCACCGGACACTTGATCCATCGGCGAGTCACAAAATCGATGGCGTTGCGAAGATACTCGGTGGTAAATTCGTTGCCGATCTCCACGACATTGCCTTTCCAGTCCTGAACGATCTGCGACCGTTCCATGCGCTCGATCACTTTCTCCTCGAACTGGGGAATCATTCGCTCATTGACCCAGAATCCTTCGCCCCCGGGCCCGAAATCCTCCTTGCCCCCGGCTTGACGATATGCGTACTCGGTGATGTCCTGAACATCCCTGGCCAGACCTTCCTTGTACCATCGTTCGCGGGTGGATTCCCGCCCGCCGCCGGGATCCAGAGGAATACGATCGGGTTTTCCAAACCGTAACGTCTCAAGAAAACGCTGCCTCGGAGTCATGATCACCCTTCCTATTTATGGACTATTTGATCCTGCCTTACCGCCTGCCGAATCGCTTGCACGATTGCACATAGTTGATTATATTCGTACTATACGAACGCCGAAAATGGACATAGCGTTCAATTCTATGGACATTTCGATCATGGCCAAATGGCGAATCTATAAGGAAGAGCGATTCCGAACCCCGCTGAGCACGGAGCGGAAGATCGGCCTGTGGGTGGATCGCATCGGATCGGGCGTCGATCGCGGCGTGCCCCACCGTCTGCGGGTGCTCGGCCAGTACGCCGTGGTTCGCGTCGATGCGGGTACGGGGCGATTCCACTCCCCCACCACCGGGACCGTTCGCGTCCAGCCGCAGCAGGCGATGATCCTCTTTCCCGACGAACCCAGCACGTACTATGCCGATGAGAAATGGACCACCAGGTGGGTTGTCTGGAATGGTCCCGACGCCGCGACACTCGAACGGCTCGGGTATCTGCGGCGCGACCAGTGCGTGGTAACGGACCGATTGAACGCCGTCAGTCGAGCGTTTTCGCGCCTCTCGCAGATCATCACCAGCGAAGACACCACCGCCGTGCTGGAACGCAAGAATATCGTCCAGGAAATGGTACTCGACCTGTGCCGGAGTATGCGTCAATCCGCCCCCTCTGGCCGGCACAACGGCCTGATGGAGCAAGTCGTGGCGTTTCTATCCGACCGGTATACCGACGAGATATCGATCGACGCCCTGGCCCGGCGCTTCAAGCTGAGTTGCCCGCACTTCCGGCGACTCTTCAGGGCCCACACCGGACGAAGCCCGAAGGAATTCGTCACCTCGCTGCGCATCTCGAAGGCCAAGGAACTCCTCTCGCACGGACATCCGATCAAAGAAGTAGCCGATCTCGTCGGATACGAAGACATTTTCTATTTCATGCGGGTCTTCAAGAAGGCGACCGGAATCTCGCCCGGCAAGTTCCCCTTCATCGCCACATGACTTATTCTACTGTCGCGATCTCGCGTCCGGTTTTCGCCACACATGCACCGACAATTCCGCGTCATCGAACCAGACATCCCCCGTCGTCCCCGGCGCCACGTACAAATCTACCGTTACAGAATCGGCCTTCGCCGGAATCTCACTTTCGGGCGTTTCCCACTGCGCCCACTCCCGCGTACCTGCCTTGCAGAAAGTTTCCACCCAGGAAATCCGCTTGCCGGCGGCGTCGTGGAACGAGCAGACCAGCGTCACGCCCCGACCGTCCACGCCCTTCATCTTCACCCAACCCTTCGCACCAATCGTCACATACCCCCTCGGACCGATAGCCGGCATGTGCTTTTTGAACCCGACACGCTGATGGATGTTCTTCCAGTCGTCCTCGCCCTTCCGAACGGTCAGGTGCACCGAGGCCAGTCCGCCGTGACGGACCGCTGCGTCGCGGCGAAGGAAATTCGGCGGCAAGAACGTCGATCCCCACCCAACAGGCAGGTCGTCTCCGGATACCTTCGCCTCAAAACCGGGATTGGTCAGGGGCAGTTTTACCGATCGGACTTTTCGGGTGACGGGATACTCCGGACTCCCGCCATCATCGCGAATCTCACCGATCACGAAGAAAGGCAGAGCGTCCGCGTCAAAACAAACCTTGCCTCCCGCAGCCCGAAGGACTTTCTCATTGCCCATGGCATCCACCACACAAACTTCCGCGTCCGAGGTCTTCAGCGTCACCACCGCCGCCTCCGCATCGTTCAGCCACAGAACATTGACGCTCCTCTTTGTGCGCTTGGACACAAATCGGTATCCGCGAAGCCAGCCGCGATCACTGTGATTCAACACGTTCAGCTCCCGACCGCCCGCCGCGTCCCCGAGCAAACGAATGAGCGTCGCGTAGGCCACATACGCCGGCTTCGGCGAAAAATCGCGGAAAATCAGCCCGTAATTGTCCTCAGAACTCGTCGGGTTTATCCCGTCGTTCCGTAAATCGTATTTGAATACTTTCTCCGCCCCAGCCGCCAGTTGAATCACCGATTGTGTGATGTCATGAACAATCTGCCGGCGATGGCCTGGGAGCGTGTCGTCCGAATGACTGCCGATCTCGGTTATCCAGACAGGTTTCGTGTCGTCGTTCGCCGGTTTGAGTCGGTTGCGGACTTCCGGCACACTGGTCATGTAGTGCACGTTCATAATATCGAACGATTTTCCCGCCCCCGCCTTCATGGCCTTCGACAAGAACGGCCGATACGATCCGCCGTCGACCGAAGTCAATCCCGCAAACAGGATCTTCGCCTTGGGGTTGGCCTTTCGAAAGCCTTCCGCCCCTGCCTTCAGAAAATCGACATAATCCCGAATGATCCCTTCGTCGTTTCCCTCTTTGAAATTCCGATACCGCCCCTTCCAGAAAAGCTCCGCGTCCACTTCGTTCCCGATCTCCCAGTGCGAAATCAAGCCCCCGGTGTATCGGGCAAAGGCTTCACAAAACTCAGTTGCTCGTCCCGGATTGTCGGGCATGATGCGTGACCAGAACAGATAATCCGCATCCGCCGGCGCTCCCGATGCCCAGCGGGGAATGAAATAGACGCTGCCCAACACCTTCAAGCCCGATCTCTTCGCCAAGGCTACATGACCATCGTATGGCCGAAACACATCGGCATAATTCCCATCCTTCGGCGCGGGAAGATCGGACCAATCAAAGAGCATTCCCCGCCCCCAACCGAACCCCGCGCGCTTGGCCCAGGCAATTTCCTTCTCCGCCTCGCCAAGCGGAATTCTCGTCAGGTGAAAGTTGATCCCAAACGGGTTCGCCTCGCCGGCAATCTCCGATGGACGCGGAAGAACCGCAAACGTCGTCTGCGATTGGCACACAATCTTGCCGCCATCGCTCCGTTGGGCCCGGATCGTAAAAAAACCGCGTTCCGCAAGTTGGGGCACAATTCGCTCTGCCCCAACCTGCGAGAACACGGTCTTTCCGTAAACGTTGGTAATCTCCACTCTCAATGTCCCCGGTCCGCCACCCGTGACAGTGTAGACAATCTCCTCGCCCGGCTCGAACACCGCCATTTCTCGAGAGTCAGCCGGGACAAGCTGCAGTTGGCTGCCCATCGCGGCATAAACGAACAGCAACATCCCCGCGGAAAAGGCAAGAATCGTCTTCCTCGTTCGCATCATTGACACAATCCCTGTGGAAATACTACGGCAGCGGATGATCGAACACCTTGATGGCGTTCGCCAGAATATCGTTCTCCAGTTGCCACTTGGCGTGTCCGTCGGCGAAGCACAGATTGCTTCCTCCCCGATGTCGAAACGCCAGTTGCCCCTGACCGGACGCACCCGATGGGTAACAGAATCGACAGGGCCCCGAGGTCCACGTGGCCCCGCCTCCTTCCCGCGTATCGCCGACGATATAAACCTCCGCCGGACTCGCCAGCGTCTCCAAGGAGACGCTTCGGCCATACCGGATCACATGCCCTTCATTCACCCCGTATCCCGAACCCCACCAGTAGCTCTTTTCCTCCGGACAATTCCAAATCCCCTCCCCGTGTTTGACATGTCCCCAGACATTCTGAGGCCAGCCGCTCGCGTCCTTGTGATACTCGCCCGGAAGATAATGATTGTCGATCAGAAGATTCGTCCACCACAATCCATTGGGCACGTTACCCGCCGAATTCAGGGGCACAAACTGTCCCTGATGATCGTTCGCATACTGATGAAAGCCCACCCCGATCTGCCTGAGGTTCGACCCGCAACTGACGGTCCTTGCCTGCTCCCGCGCCCTGGCAAGCGCCGGAAGCAGCATCGCCACGAGCACCGCGATAATCGCGACGACGACCAACAATTCGATCAGCGTGAAAGCTCTTCTTGGTTTCATGGCTTTTTCCATTCCTCAAACGTCGGAATCACCTTGGCCTGTCCCATCAAAACCCAGATCATCGCAAACGGTGCCATCGTCTGCGTCTCATGGCCGATCCGCACGGTGACCGGCTTGGCCGTGTGGTTCACATACAGTTCCATCCCCGGCCAGCGGGTAACGCTCACGTCATCATAACCGGCGACATAGTCAAACCCGATCATCGGCTGACCAAAATAATACCGCACCACCTCCTGCTGCAGGAAGTGCTGATACTTCAGCCACGCCAGATGCCCCGAGGTCACCTTTTCATACGTCATATATAACCCCATACCCATCGCCAGCGAATCATTGAGCATCTCCTGCTCCAGGATCGGCGGGCCGAGGTTGTGCGGATAGACCATCGCCAACCCGCTCGCCAGCGCCGTGTTCATCGGAAACAAGCGAACGACCTTATCCTTCCCGTTGTTCTTGTTCGCCCATCCGTCGTCATACCCATCACTCGCCTTCCACGGCAGGAAGCCGGTGAACTTGTATTTCACCTTCAGGAAAAATTGGAACATCCCCGCAAAATTCCGCGAATGAATATCGCTGCCGCCTTCCGTCGTCATCGGCAGTTCTTTTGCCATCACCTCGCCCAATCGGATCATCCCGGCAAAATAGGCCCGCGGGTTCGGCGTCGCCGGATTTAGATCCCATTCCTTGTACATATTACCCACGATATCGGCAAACGCCGCGTCGCACCCGATCGCCCGGAACTCTCGCAAGTTCTCCGCAGCCCTGGCCGGAACGTGCTTGTTCCATCCCGTCACAAAATAATTCAGTCCATAATTCGGCCGGCCGTCGTACATTATCGGCTGATTTTTCTCATCCCTCGCAGCCACCTGTTCGCCAACCTTCAGCGTCGATGGGCTCCCAACGCTCCAATGCGCCGGACTGAAAAATGGCATCACCAGACTTCCTCTCGCATGGGCCGTGTCGATCATCCGGCGAAAATCCTCATCCGTCCCCAGGTTCGCGTTGATCGGAAAATAATCCGGATAATGATCGTCGAATTTCGATGGCCAGTACTCCACCGGCTCGTAAATCAGTGGGCTGGGCAAGTCCTTCGTCATCGCCGCAAAGTCTCGAATCGCCTTGCCGCCATACCATGCACATTCATATTTCAATACCGGCGCCTTGGCCGCCAAGTCGAAATTCTTACCCCACTTTTCCCGTAGCGTCCTGGCCTTGTCCAGACCCAGCATCCGCCGATATTTGGAAAAAGCGTCGAACACATCCTTGGCCGAGAATGCATGGAGATACGGCGACGTCCACGTCTTGCCCTGCGGAATCCACACAAAAAAACGATGCCGGAACGACCCGACATGATCGCCCGTCTTTCCGTACCACATCCGGGAGGGCGTCAGCAATGGCTCGGTGTGCGGGCACGCGAATCCCACACTCGGAAGCTTTCCCTTACCCCTGGCCACCAGTACATCCGCATGCCCGCTCGGATACGGAATCCCGTCGCCCAGCGTCCCGCCCCGTTCGAACCATCGCTCCATGCTCACAGCCGTCCCAATGTGATCGTCGACGATCAACTCCTCAAATCGCCGCTGATCGATCTCCACACCCGTCGGAAAAATAATCTCCGTAATGGGCTTCTCATCCTCGTTGGCAACGATCATCCGCATGGCCAGTCCGTCTCGATCGTGCAGGGCCAATTCCACCTGAACCCGCGCCTTGGGCGATTTCCACGTCAGCACCAGAGAGTCCTTCCCACGCGCCGACTCCGCGCCCCTGCCGGCGGATTCCAGGCACTTCCCCTGCCCATTGGATAACTCCCACCCCACACCGCCGGAAACCAGCAGAGGAACATTCCTCTTCAAATCAACTAACCTAAGCCCCGTGCCGGTAGCCCCGTCGATGGACAAGGAATAGTCCGCCGACCGCAACCGGAGCGGCTCGCCGACCACGGAACCGCAAAGACACAAGAGAACCATTCCACACGACAATATCACACGATGTAACATAAACGCTCCACTTCCTGACTATCTTTCCTCAAATGTGGCGCACGTTTTAACGTGCGATCTTCTCTTCGTAGGGTGGGTGCTTCGCACCCACCATCTTTCTTCTCTTCTCCTGTAGGGGCACGGCACGCCGTGCCCTCTTCTCTCCGTCCTACTGCGGCGTCCAAAGAATACCGGGCGTCCAAATGGAAATCATCTGGGCTCGGAAGTCGCCGAACAGCACGCCGCACTGCGATTCATGCGTCGGGATCAGGTACCGAATCCGCTGCCCGCCTGACATATACGAAGTTACGAGCCCCCAGTCCGCTCTCCACCATATTCCGTAATTCGGCTGACCTACGGCCGGCCAATATGCCTGTTCTCCGGGCCACTCCGTCACCAGGACCATGTTCGACGCGTTTCCCCGCAGGGCACTGATCTTCATCGGACCGGATACACCGTCCAGGAACATCCAATCGTTGATGATATAAGATCGATTGTGATCGCGCCGCGTGGTCGGGTCTACATTCGGATATGGATGGGCGATGGGACAGACAAATTCGCTTGGATTCTCCGCCCTCGCATAC
>CAZLZE010000029.1:0-43307 GCA_964563935.1 uncultured Phycisphaerae bacterium
CGGGCTGTAAACCCGTTGGCTTACGCCTTCGGTGGTTCGAATCCACCCGCGCCCATTCATCTCCTTTCTCCGAAATCCCTTTGAAGCTTGGCCCTCCAAAGTCGTTCGCCATGCCTTCCAATTATATATCTAAAAAAACACTATCGAATTCGATCATTTTAAGTTATAATTTATGTCTTAATATTCAGGGAGGCTGTATGAAGATCGGATTGGTAGGAACATATTCATCCCCGGAGGCGACCGGATTAAGATTTATCAGTTCTTATCTTAAATCCAAGGGGTATCGGGTACGGATGATCCTGATGACCGTCAAACGTAAGGACGGGCCGGGGAAGACGTATAGCCGAGAACTTCTCGATCAATTTCTTGCGAAGGTTGCGGACTGCGATTTGATCGGGATGGGGCTGATGACCAATACGTACTATCAAGCCCGGGAGTTGACGGAGGCGATCAAGGCGGCAGGGATCAAGGCGCCGGTTGTATGGGGCGGAGTGCATCCAACGGTGAATCCGGAGAGTTGCATGGACCACGCGGATTTTGTGTGCGTGGGCGAAGGGGAAGGTGCGATGGCGGATCTGGCGGAGGCGATACAGAATGGAAGGGATTGCACGCACATTCCGAATCTGTGGGTTCGGAAAGGCGGGGAGATCGTGAAGAACGACGTTCGTCCCTTGTTTGAGAACCTGGACGAACTGCCCTTCCCCGACTACCAGATCCAGGACGAGCAGTACGTGGTGCATCGCGGTGAACTCGCGGTCGCCACCGTGAAGAACATGCGTGGGTCACTCGTACGATACCGGTTGCTGTCGACGCGCGGTTGTCCGTACAGTTGTACGTTCTGCTGCAACAGCACGTGGCTAAGAATATACCGGGGAAAAGGCAAGTGGGTACGCAAACGCTCCGTCGCCAATGTTATCGCGGAGCTGGAGGCCATCAAGAGACAGTATCCGAGCGTAAGTTCGATGAGCATCGCGGACGACACCTTCTTCGTGCGTGAGGAATCGGAGTTCGAGGAGTTCTCGGAATTGTACCGGACGAAGATCGGCTGGCCGTTCGAAATCAACACGCATCCAGCCACCATTACGGAGCGGAAGATCGACGTGCTGCATCGTTGCGGATGCGCGCTGGTGAAGATGGGCATCCAAAGCGGAAGCCAGGATACGAACTACCATGTTTTCAACCGTCGCGTGGCGAACGAGATGACGATTAAGGCGATGGAGATCCTCAATCGATTCCCCCGGCTTCAGAAAGAGTACCACTACATCGTCAGCAATCCGTTTGAGTCGGATCGGAATGTGCGGGAGACTCTTCATTTCGCAGCGGAGAATCACCGCGGGAATTTCGGAACGATTATTTTCCCCCTGGCCTTGTTTCCTGGTTCGGAACTGCACCGGCGTGCGCGGGAGGAGGGCATCCTGAAGGATGAACAGACGGAGATTTACGAGAAGGTGTACAGCGGTCGAAATAAGCGGCGGTTTGACCGGCTGGGGTATCAAACCATCCTCCTGCAGATTATCGTTAAGCTGCGGCAATGGAATGTCCCCAGCGGTCCGATTCATGGATGGATTGATTTGATGCTCGCCCGGCCGGTCCGGTTCTGCCTTGACCGCTCATGGTTCAAGTGGTCAGCCCTGGGCTTGTACATGGCTGGTCGATCTCTGCATGGCGCCGTCTATCAACTTCTGCTGCGTCCGTTCCGCAAACACCGGCGAAGCTATGATCTGGCGATGAATTTTACCCATGACGTTTGACAGATATTTCTCTATAATTCGCATTCACTGCTGAAAAGGAAAGCGAATGAAAGAGAATGTTCTGTTTGCCTGGAGCGGCGGGAAAGACAGTTCGTTTGCCCTGTTTGAACTTCAGAAGAAGGCTGACTGCCGGATCGTCGCCCTGCTGACCACACTGACGGAGGACTATGATCGGATCAGCATGCACGGTGTACGGCGGGAGCTGTTGGAACGCCAGGCTGGCGAGATCGGACTGCCTTTGGAGAAGGTCCTTATCTCCAAGACCTGCAGCAACCAGGAATACGAGGACAAGATGCGGCAGGTGCTGACGAAGTATCAGGGGTTGGGCGTGTCGTCCGTGGTGTTTGGGGACATTTTCCTGGAGGATCTGAAGAAGTATCGGGAAGAGAACCTGGCCAAGGGGGGGATGAAGGGGATCTTCCCGATCTGGAAGCGGAATACGACCCAACTGGCGGAGGAATTCATCGCCAAGGGTTTCAAGGCGATTCTCACGTGCGTGGATTCGAAGGTCCTGGACCCGAAGTTCACAGGCAGAGAATTTGATGGGTCGCTACTGGCGGAATTGCCGCCCGGGGTTGACCCGTGCGGGGAAAACGGGGAATTTCATTCGTTTGTGTACGACGGCCCGATCTTTCGGAAGCCGATCGCAGTCAAAAAGGGCGAAATTGTCTGCCGGGAGAATCGATTCTATTTTTGTGATGTGATGTCACAATAAGGAGCAGAGCATGAAACCAGAGATTCGCAAACCAACGGATGAAGAGAAGAAGAGGGCTGAGTCGTGGCCTATCTGGACGAAGGAAGTCAGCGAGTTTCCGTATGAATACGACGAACAGGAAACCTGCCTGATCATTCAGGGCAGCGTGGAGATCACCAACGAGGCCGGGGAGAAGTTCCACTTCGGGGCGGGCGATTGGGTGGTGTTTCCCAAGGGGATGCGGTGCACCTGGAAAATTGCCAAAGACGTGAAGAAGCACTATTATTTTGGATGATGGCGAGAGCGAAGCGAAAACCTCTTGTCTATCCCCACCCCTTCGTTTACCATAGTGTTTAGAGAACAATAGTGCAGGGCGTACAATAGGAAGATCAAAGGGAGGTATTCATGGCCAAGATTCTGGTCGCCTACTACACCCAATCGGGGAATACCAAGGGCATGGCGGAGGTCGTCGCGGACGGCGCGAAATCGGCGGGCGGCGAGGTGACGGTCAAGGAGATGGAACATGTCATACCGCAGGATCTGCTGAAATTCGACGGGATCATCCTCGGTACGCCCACGTATTACGGGTTGATGGCAGCCCCGATCAAGGAATTGCTGGATCAATCGGTCCAATACCACGGCCAACTGGCGGGGAAAGTGGGCGGGGCATTCGCCTCGTCGGCCAATATCGGCGGAGGCAACGAGACGGCCATTTTGAGCATCCTGCACGCTCTGCTCATTCATGGGATGATCATCCAAGGGTCGGCTACGGGCGATCACTACGGACCTGTAAGTATTAACGCGCCCGACGAACGAGTCAAACGTCAGTGTCAGGGACTGGGGCGTCGGGTGGCGGAACTGGCCATCAAACTTTTCGGATAGACGGGTTTTCTTACAGCATTATATAGAAAGGGAGGTACGTCATGGAATTCGGCCGGTTTGATCCAACGCGAGCAATGAAGCTACTGCGTGACGAAGTCGACAGCCTGTTCGATCGATTCGTGGAAAAGCCCCTCGGTATCATCACGGGACAGGTAATCCCCCCGCTGGACGTCAGCGAAAGCGACACGGACATCATCATCAAGGCGGAATTGCCGGGAATCGAGGAAACCGATGTGGAGATATCCGTTCAGAATGATGTACTGACCCTCCGGGGCCAGAAGAAGGAAGACCGGGACCCCGCTAACCGGATCTATCTTGTTACGGAGCGAGCCACGGGGAATTTCGCCCGAACAGTGCGATTACCCGCCCAGGTGCGAGTGGACATGGTTCACGCCACGATGAAAAAGGGTGTTCTGGAGATCATTCTGCCCAAGAAGGAACTCGCCCAGGCCAAAAAGATCGAGATCAAGCTCGAAGGATCGTAATTGAATTCAGAGAGCCGATGAGACGACCTGTCGGGGCGGCATAGCGCTGCCCCGTTTCTTTTTTGTGCCCTTTTGGGACCTGAGCGGGTTGACCCAGATAGTGTGAAGTACCGGCGAAGACATGCCATCCATAATCCGGAAGATCTTTCACTTGCGCGACAAGAAATGATGGGTTCGGAAACCACTGCTACTGGACTCGAAAAGACGAATGCAGAGACGATCCAAGATCGTCCCTGCATTCATCGAGGAGAAACTTACATGAAATCTCTTAGCGGAATTCGGGTACGTAGTGCATATTGGATTCCGTGGGAGGATTGGCAGCGAGATTGCTCTTGTCGGCACCGAGCGTATCCTCGCGAACCATCGGCTCGACGTGCCCATCGACGAAGAGGAAGTTCGACTTTAGCCCATGGCGTTTATCTTTGATCCGCACAACCCATGAACCCACCTGCTGCCAAGCCGCATAGCACAGGTCGGCAAAGAGATTCGGGTCTGAGGTATCATCAGTTCGCTCAGACACGAGGATCTTTTTCGAGGGCATCTCCAGTTTGGAGATCGGTCGGGAGAAGGCGAACATATCGTTGAAGACGTAACTTCGAGTATTCGGATACGTGGCCAGGATTTCCGGACTATCTTCCGGACACCGCATCAGCTTCGGGTCTTTGTCGTAGGTGGCAAGCCTGGAGTACCATTCCTGCTCTTCGATCGTCGGCGGCGTGGGAAGAGGGCCGTAGGTGGCGTAGTCATTTCCGTGAATGGCGGGGAAACAGTCGCGATTTTCCTGCGCGAACCCCTGGAGTCCCAATCCAACCTGGCGCAGACCGGATTGACAGGTAACGGTCTTGGCTGTCGCTCTGGCACTGGCGAGCGAGGGCAGCAGAATGGCGATGAGCAAGGCGATGATGGCGACCACTACCAGAAGTTCGATAAGGGTAAAACCGCGGAAGGTACAGAGACACGGTTTTGAGGAATCCGAAGCAAAGTCACATCTAGGCATGGGCAAGTCTCCTGAAAAATCACGATGCATTCTTTAGTAATTACACGTTAACCGTCTGGCGTCCGTATCACGGGCGCAGACTCTCTGGGGGTTTACCGGTTGGAGGTAAACGCGGGAGTCTTGGGGCGAACCATCCGCGGAATGGCCTTTGAGTATGTTTGGCACACTCGGCCCGTCAACTTCTTAACTTGTCTTTTTGTTTGTCTTCCGGCTGGGTCTGGCAAGTTTTTTTGGCAAGAAACACTATTTTGCAGTTTTTGGAAGCTATTATTGTATGGTTAGCTTCGAAAGCAGGTTAAAAGCCTTAGCCGGAAACTATTAACTTATACGTGGAAATTAGCACGCCCGCGAATTATTTGCAAGCTTTTTCTTGGAAAGTTTCGATAACGGTGATTATCGTATAGCGGATAACTGGTTACGAGGAATTATTATGAAGTTCACGACGTTTCGTCTCTCCCTTGGCATTGGACTTTTGCTGTCCCTGTGCGCGGCAGTTCCCACTTTCGCCAAAGAGAAACCCCAGTGGTTTGATCCGGCCAGACATCTATCGCTGGACAAGGTTCAGCGAGGAATGACCGGATACGGGCTGAGCATCTTCTACGGGACCCGGATCGAGCGCTTCGACGTGCGAGTCCTGGACGTGATACGCAATTACTTCGAGCCCAAGCGGAGCGCCATTATTATGGAGCTCACCGGTCGCGGTTTGGAGCGTACGGGTGTGATCGAAGGAATGAGCGGTTCGCCGTTATACCTGAATGACTCATCCGACGGCAAGTACAAGATTGTCGGCGCGGTGGCCTTTGGTTGGCCATTGCCGTGCCCCGGACCGGCCATCTGCGGAATTCAGCCCATCGAAGAAATGATGGTCATCGCTCCGAATCAGACGGATAAGGCGGTCTACGCCTCCGCCGATCGCACGTTCATTCCATCCGCATTGAAGGTACTGGCGTCGCGGAACGGTCAACCCCGCTCGTTGAAGGAATTTGACCGCTTCCACTGGGCCGGCATGGTGGACGACCCCGACACGAAGGCATTGACGGCTGAGTCGCGGATCGGCTCCGGAAAAGGCGGGCTCTATCCACTGGCCACACCGTTGGGAATCGCGGGCGTGTCGAACCAGACGCTTGCCCAGTTGTCTTCGCTGCTGTCTCCGATGAACCTGACGGTGGTTAAGGCGGGCGCGGGAAGCGGCGGGACACCCACCAATGGCGATCAGGACGGCAAGATGGAGGCGGCAGGCGTATTGGCGATTCCGCTGGCGACTGGCGATCTGACCATGGCGGCGGTGGGAACAGCCACGGATGTTGCCGACGGTCATGTCTGGGGATTCGGACACTCGCTCTTTGCCCAGGGTCCGGTCGAACTTCCCCTGGCAGCAGGCGTGATTCACACAATCGTTCCAAATCAGATGAACTCGTTCAAGCTGGGCAGCCCGTTCAAACCCATCGGGACGATCTACAGCGATCAGAAGACGGGTGTGGCGGGGAAGATCGGAGTGACGCCCAAAATGGTTCCCCTGGATGTGAAGGTCAACTTCGCCGGCGAGGTGCAGACGTACCACTACAATCTGGCCATCCATGAGAAACTGTCGCCCCTGCTCGTCATGGTCTGCGTCCAGAGCTCCGTACTGGCCAGCAAGGAACTACCCGAGTATCACTCGGTGAAGTACAAGGGATATATCGACTTTGAACAGTTCGGGCGCGTGGAGGTAGCAAACGCCAGCAGCGATGAGGGACTCGGTTCGCTCATGGCTGAGCTCGGCGAGCCGGTCAACCTGATGCTGAATAATGATTTTGAGCGGGTGAAGTTTACGGGAATCAAGGTGGACGTGGACATCGTGCCGCGAAGCGAAGGCGTGAGCATCAGGCAGGTCCGGCTGGACAAGCCCGAATATCGGCCCGGAGAGCAGGCCCGGGTGGAGATGCTCCTGACTCGCGTCCGCGGTCCGGAAATCAGTCACACCGTCACGCTTACCGTCCCGGAGGACCTTCCGGACGGCGAGTATGATCTGGCGATCGGGGGCGTGGCGACGGCGGTGATGGCGGACCGGCGATCGAACCCCTATGCCTATAATCCGGAAAATGCAAAGGATGTTTTCGACATGGTACGCCGCATCGAATCCTTCCGTTCGGACAAGTTCTACATGTCCATCAATACGCAGGAGGAAGGTTTGGGCGTTCGTCGACACGGTATGCGTTTGCTTCCGGGCTCGAAACTCCAGCAGTTGCAGAACGCGGACCCCGGATTGACTAAGAAATTTCCCATGGCCCGCACTGTGGAGGTGTCCTCGCCGTTTGTCGTAGACGGTCAGGAATCGCTGAAACTCGTCATTTCCCGTCATTAACAGAAACAGACTCAGGAGAATACAGGATATGAAATTGGGTAGAATCGCATTGGCCGCCGTTGTCTTTGTCACCGGGACCGTGTTCGCCGTGAGCACGCAGTATTTCCAGGACTCGCAGGGTACGGATTTCAAAGCGGGCAAGACGGAGAACCTCGTGATCAGCAATAATGGGACGCTGGGTCTCGGGCTCCAGATTTCCAAGCTGTTGGAGAGCCGTACAGACGTCAGTACTATCTTTGACGTTCGCATACTTTCCGACGGGTCCATCATCGCCGCGAGCGGGCCGGAAGGACTGCTGCTGACGTACAAGAACAAGAAGTGGGAAACGCTGTACAAGGTCGATCAGCCGTACATCTTTTCGATTGAACTCGGAAAAGACGGCGTCATTTACGCCGGCACGGGCGGATCGGCTGGGAAGGTCATCGAGATCAAGCCCGGCGCCAAGAGCGGCAAGGTCCTCTTCGAGAACAAGGACGCCCAGTACGTCTGGAGTCTCAAGCAGTTGCCCAACGGCAAGCTCGTCGCCGCCACCGGCCCGAAAGGGAAGGTGTTTCTGATCGACGCGAGCGGGGCCAAAGAAATCTTCTCCTGCAAACAGAAGAATGTTCAGACCCTGGCGGTGGGAAGAGATGGGGCGATCTACGCCGGGACCGACACCGACGCGATCGTCTACAAGATCGAGCCCCGGGGTGAGAAATACGCGGCCCGAGCTCTCTATGACGCCACGGAGGAAGAAATCAGCGCCCTGGCGATCGATGAGAAAGGGATTGTCTATGCGGCCACCGCGTCGAGCAACACCGCATCCGACCAGGCCAAGTCATACCTGAGCAAACCCTCCGGTACACCCACCACGACAAGCTCCATGCCTACGACGACCAGCTCCGCCCCCGCGGGCAAGGCCGTCAAGTCCGAGTCTGAAACGCCGATGGGTCCGGGCCCCGGCGGTCCGGGAGCGATGCGATTCCCGGGCATGATGCCGCCCGGCGGCGGACCGGGACCGATGTCCATGCCCGCCGGTCCGTCCGGCAAGGGAAACACCGTCTACCGGATCGATGCGCTGGGATTCGTCACCGAGGTCTTCCGCGACCAGGTGAATATCAATTCCATGATCGTTCACGACGGCAAACTGTACCTGGGCACGGGACCGGACGGATATGTGTTCACCGTCAACCCCGCCACGGAAGACGTCACACTGTCGGCCAAGACCGGAGCCGGGTATGTCAACTCCGTCCGCCTCACGACGGACGGCAGTTTGCTGCTTGGAACGGGCAATCCTGGCCAGGTGGTTCGCCTCGGACCCGCCCTGGCGAAGACCGGAACCTTCACGAGCAAGGTTTTTGACGCCAGCCAGATTTCCCGTTGGGGCACGATCGATATCACCCTGGCCGATTCGGTTTCGCCCGACGTGAAGGGACTGACGGTCCAGACACGTTCGAGCGTAGTTGCCAATCCGGAAGATACCGGATGGTCCGAATGGTCCAAGCCCGTGGATGCAGGCAAGGCCATCCAAATCCCCTCGCCGTCCGCGCGGTACATCCAGTATCGGCTGACGTTCGAAGCCAAGGGAACGCTGTCGCCCGCGATCAGGAAAGTCCAGATTGCGTACATGCAGGACAATCGCAAGCCGGAGATCGCATCGGTCACCATTAATACCGGTCAGACGGACAAACGGCCGCCGGTGGAGCCGTCGGAAGGACCGGACGGAGAATCCGAAGGTCCGCCTCCGCCCATGATGCCGCCCAAGATGACCGCGCCCAAGAGCTTCCGCCTCACGTGGAAGGCCAGCGATCCGAACGGCGATCAATTGCGTTATAATATCTATCTCCGGCCGGTCGGAACCCCCTACTGGACGCTGCTGGAGAAAGATTTCCAACAGCCGAGCCTGACCTGGGACCCGCGCACGGTTCCCGATGGAAAGTTCGAGGTCAAAGTGGTCGCCAATGACAAGCTGGCCAACCCGGTCGGCATGGAGCTGAGCGAAGCCCGCGTGTCCGACCCGTTCATCGTGGATAATACGCCGCCCGCGATCAAGAACCTGACGGCCAAGCTGGTCGCTCCGGGCAAACTTCTCGTCCAGGCTGAACTGTCCGACGAATGGTCGGAGATCGCCAACGCGTGGGTCGTTATCAACGGTGGCAAGGACTGGCAGTACGTCGCGCCCGCGGATGAGCTGTACGACAGCAAGACCGAGCGGATCGAGACGACGATTCCCGTCAAGCCGATCAATGGGCCGATCATGCTGACCGTAAAAGTCGCGGACCGCGCGAACAACACCGGTTTCGCCTGGCTGGTGGTTCCCCAGACCCCGAACACCAAGGATGCGCCCGACTCCGTTCAGCAGGACGAATAGCGAACGACTTTTCACGATCAGAAACGCTCAAAGCACCGCGACAAAGAAACAAGTCGCGGTGCTTTTCTTTTGTCCTCCACGTCCGCCGTGTCTATAATCGATCCAAACGGTCTTCAGGGAGGCCTATATGACCAACGCCTGGCAGAACATGTCCATCGACGGCGGTCGAATCTACGACTCATCCTGCAAGACTTCTATCCGAATCGGCAAAACAACATACTCAAGAAACCTACGCTGATCCGCCCAAGCATCATAACGGCTGCGCCTGGCCACAGCACCTTGAACCCTAACTCCCATCGGGTCACCCACGCTTTCCACATCCAAAGGGTAATCCCTGCCCAGAAAACCAACACGAGAAGGAGCAACGCTCCCAGAGTCATTGCAAAGATATTAGGCGATAGAAAAGACACATGGAAGGCCTTCTCCTCCAGAAACCAAGCCTGACCGTAAAATATCATGATGAGAAAACCACTGAGGATAGAGATCATGGCAAAAGGCAATAGACGAGACTCGAGCTTTGGGGCCTCTACATCGTGCTTCCTGCAAAGCCATCCTACAAGCCAAGCCGGAAGATAGACCACCGCTAAAGCATGTATGCAAGCAGAAAGAGATTCGCTAACATAGGATTCCTCAGACAGAATATTCAGGACAATACGCCAAGACACATTCGGCCCATTCATCGTCTTCGTCGTCGGCCGGGTTTTCGGCCTTTGGGGCGTCCTTTCATCCGGCCGCGGGTGCCCTTCTCTTTTCTCTTGCCTTTTTTGCCCTTTGCCTTGCGTTTGGCGAGGTCCTCGACGAGGGCGAGGTTCAGCCGGCGGCTGATGGAGTCGACGCTGACAATCGCCACCTTCATCGGGTCGCCGATCTGTATCTTCTTTCCACTCCGCCGCCCCTGTATGTAGCCGCGGTCCTGATTGACCTCCCAGAAATCATCGTCCAGGTCCTTCAGGGGGATCAGTCCTTCGATCATATACCGTTGCAGCCGCACGAAAGGACCGAGCGAGCATACGCCCGTCACCAAGCCCTCGAATTCATCGCCGACGTGTTCGGCCAGGAGCTGCAGGATGAGTGTTTCCTTCAACTGCCGCTCGGCATTGGCTGCGAGTTCCTCGGTCAGCGAGCAGTGTTCGCCCAGAGAGACCAGTTGAGCGGCCTCGCGGCGAAGTCGCGGGGCCTCGGAGTGCAGCGTTCCCGCAAAGTGCATATCCAGCAGGCGGTGGATGTCGAGGTCCGGGTACCGCCGGATGGGCGATGTGAAGTGGCAGTAGTGCTCGCTGGCCAAGGCGTAATGACCCATTTTCGTGGGCGAATATTCCGCACGCTGCAGCGACCGGAGTATCGCATAATTCACGGCGAAACTGTCCGGTTTGTTGGCCACGGATCGGATCACGGCCTGCAAGTCGTCGCGGTCCGGGTTCCGCGGGATCTTGTGCCCCAGCATGTGCAGGAACTCCGTCAGGTTCTGCAGGGCGTCGGGCGACGGGTTCGCATGAATTCGCCGAAGAAAAGGTACGCCGTAAGAATCCAGCAGCCTCGCGACGGCCTCGTTGGCTTCGACCATGAACATTTCAATGACCGTATGGGAGAAACTCGTATCGGCCGGGTGCGCGTCAATGAACTCGCCTTTGTCGTTGTACTCCAGTTCCACTTCGGGAAGGTCCAAGTGCAGCATGCCTGCCTTTTCCCGCCGAGTGTAGATGGCCCGGGCAAGTTTTTCCGCGTGCAGCAGAAGATCGATCACCGGACGGGGCAGATCGCCGTAGTCTCCCGCGAAGACCGCGGAGGCTTGTTCGTAATGCAGGCGTTTGGTCGAGCGGATGATACTGTTGGCAAAACGCGTCCCTTTGATATTGCCCTTCTGATCGTAGCGGATGAAGGCACTCTTCGTCAGGCGGTCCTGTCCTTCCTGCAGGCTGCACAGTCCATTCGACAGTGCCTCGGGGATCATGGGGATTACCCGCCGCGGCAGGTAGACGCTGTTACCGCGAGTTCGCGCCTCGGTGTCGAGGGCGGAATCCAGCCGCACGAAGGTAGAGACATCGGCGATGTGGACGCCCAATTCATATCCGTTGTTCAATACATCCAGCGTGATGGCGTCGTCGAAATCGCGGGCATCGACAGGATCGATGGTGATTGTGATCTGGCCCCGAAGGTCCAGTCGCCCCTTGGGCAATCCACCGTTTGCCAACTCAGCCCCGATGGTCCGGTTGAACTGATCGATCACGTTCTCCAGATCGGCATGGACGGGGTCTGGAAAGGTTTCCGGAAAATCGAATTCCCGCATGACCGCCTGAAGCTCGACGTTCGGCTCGCCTTCTGGTCCGAGCAGTTCCAGCACCACGCCGCGCGCCGGCTTGATTCCGGCGGGATACTCGGTGAGTTGGACCACGACGCGGTCGCCCGCCCGCACCTGCTTGGCGGAGACGTCGTCCACGATGATCGGTTGATGGAGCACCCTTCCGTCGGTCTGGACGATCCAATGATTGACGGCCCGGTGGAGCGTGCCGATGAATTTGTTTTTGCCCCGCGCCAGGATCTTCTCCACCCGCCCGAAGAGGCGCATACGCCCCTTAACCCGCCGACGCAACATTCTCGCCTGCACAAGGTCGCCCGTGATCGCTCCCATCGTATCTTCTTCGGAAATGTAGAGATCCTCGGCAATGTCCGGATCGCTCGGTACGAGGAAGCCGAACCCCCTGGGATTTGCCCGAAACGTCCCAACGATGGTCCCCTCCCGCCCCGCGAGGCGAATGGTCCTGTCCTCGCCGATGAGTACCCGCCCGCTTCGATGAAGTTCCTCCACCTCCCGTCTGAATCCGTCAATATCCGACTTTCGCACCCCCAACGCGTCGGCCAATTGCTCCACCCGCATCGGTTCGTAACTGCCCAAGGAAATGGTTGTTAATATTTTACTGCTCAATCTTCCCGCCATGTGGCTGCCCCTTTCAATCGCCCCCAAACCATAGTAAATCACTTCTTCTTTTGTCTTTTGATCGTGTACTGCTGCGATTATAATAGCATTAATTCACTGTAAAGGAAATCTTATGGAAAAAATCTTCGAACTGGCAAAAGAACTGGGGGAAGCGTTGGCAGCCCATCCGATCGGCAAGAAATATCTCGAGGCCCGGGGCAAAATGGACTCTGACCCGACCGCCAAACAGATCATCCAGGACTATGAAACCGCGGCCCGCAAGATCGAAGAGAAGGAACGAGCGGGCAGACCGATTGAACCCGAGGACAAGCGCAACCTGGCGAATCTTCAGGGCAAGATAACCGGAAACGAGGTCGTGAAGAAGTGGATGGAGACACAGGTGGAATATCTGAACCTTCTTCGCCAGATCAACGACCTGGTTATGCACCCGTCTCAAGCAAACGTGAAGGAGTAGCGTGAAATGAAAAGCCGGCTGACGTGTTTGATCGCGTTTGTTTTGACCTGTCAGCTCGCCGGTGCCGAAAGCGTTCGTTTCGTCGTCGTCAGCGATACGCAGGGCTGGGACATTCAGGGGGTTAACGCCGAAGCTCTGACCGATGTGGTTCAGCACACGCTCACACTGAACCCTCCGATCAACTTTGTCGTTGTCACGGGCGACCTCGTTTGCGGGACGCGGGACGACGCGGTCATGGCGAACCAGTTTCGCAACTGGCGGGAGATCACTCAGCCGTGGTACGACGCCGACTTGTACGGACTGAAAGTGTATCCCCTCCCCGGGAATCACGACCAATCGAATCGAGGCTCGTACATGACCCTGTGGCAGGCGGCGTTTCCGGAACTGCCGGATAATGGACCATCGCAACAGAAGAAGATGACATACTCGGTCGACATCGGTCCGTGCCACCTGGCGATGGTCAACACGTCCGCACCAGACGTCCTTCAAGCCCACACGGTGAATATCCGCTGGCTTCAGGAGGATCTGGCGAACTCGGACAAGCCCATCAAGTTCGTCTTCGGTCATGAGCCCGCCTACAAGACGGCGCTGCGTGTCGTGGACTCGCTGGACGCCAAGCCGTCGCTGCGGGACCAGTTCTGGCAGATCCTCGTCGATAACGGGGTGAAGGCCTATTTCTGCGGCCATCAGCACGTCGCCGACCATTGGATGAAAGACAACGTCCACCAAATCATCGTGGGCGGCGGGCACGTGATCCCGGACTTTCATTACCTCATCGTCGATGCCGACGAGAATGACGTGACGGTGTCCGATTATCTGGCGGGCGATCATACGCTTGTGAGCCAGTACAAACTCTCCGACACCGCGAACGTCCCCAGCGAAGATCGGACTGTCAACGATTACGACACCAACTGGCCATACAACGCCTCCCAATGCACCTGGGCGTCAACGTTCTTCATGGTCCTGCTGTATTTCACCGCCACCTCGCTCTATAATACCAAACACTAGAACCCAGGACGGTAAAAGGGACATGAACGAAGTCATCAGCCACGGTATCGATTTGGTAGAGTGCGATCGGATTCAAGAGATTGCCGACCGCTACGGCGACCGATTCCTTCGGCGCGTCTTTACCACCCGTGAACTCGACTACTGCCTTCCCCGCAAGCGCAAGTGGGAACATCTGGCGGGTCGATTCGCCGCCAAGGAAGCAATTCTGAAAGTTCTCGGCACCGGCTGGCGAGAGAAGATCGCGTGGACCGACATGGAAGTGGTGAACCTTCCCGGCGGCCAGCCGCAGGTAACGCTCACGGGCGAACCGGTGGAAATCTGCCGGAAATTAGGCATTACCAAGATCCTGCTGTCGATCAGTCACACCGTTCACTACGCCGTCGCCAGTGCCATCGGCGTCCGCGACACAGAGCAGCGTTAGGTCGCATTCATTCCCGCCAGACACTGAATCACCGAGCAAATCGCCACCCCGGCTGTCTCAATTCGAAGGATATTGTGTCCGATTCGCAATCCTGCCGCACCCGCCTCGTGAATTTGGGCGATCTCCTCATCCGTAAAACCCCCTTCCGGTCCCACGAGAATAAGCATCTTTCGGGCCTTGGCGAGACCCGTCGGCCAATTCCGCCGTTGACCCACCATATCCCCGTAGATGACGGAATCGTACTCGTTGACCGTTGTCAGAAGCCGGCCAAGTTCCATCGCCTCGCGCACTTCCGGCAAGACATTTGATCCGCACTGTTTGCACGCTTCGATCGTCCACCGCCGCCACTTATCCGTGCGGAACTGCTCCCGTACGCTGCTTCGTTCGCAAATTATCGGACAGAACGCGGAGACTCCGATTTCCGTTCCCATGCGAACCAGTGTTTCCTGATGAGCGAATTTGGGAACCGCCGTGGCCAGCGATACCCAGGGTCTGATAGTGGTATCCTGCTGGACGGCATCCACGTGCAGCGCCAGTTGCGATTTCCCAACGCCATGAACCGTTGCCTCGGCGAATCGGCCCTGACCGTCGAAAATTTCGACTGCATCCCCCGATCGCAGCCGCAATACGTCCCGTCCGTGGTGTGCTTCAGGTCCCTCGACCACCACATCGCCGACGTTCAGATTCGGACAGTATAATCGTCTGGCCATACCTGTTCCTCGTTGATTAAGTTCCTCTCGTCAGTGCCCGATAAATATTATAAAGCTTGTTTCGCGTTTACATAGGATAAAGCCATGTCGGATCCGAAAGTGGAAGGCCCGAATTCTGACCCGGTCTCCGGGATCAACGTCGATTCGCTGCTGGCCGAGGTCAAGCAGATGGCCGACCGCGTCGAGAACCTCATCGGCACGAGCAAATCGTCCAAACCGCCGGCCAGACCCGAGTCCGCATTACAGAAAGCGACATCGCCGGAGTCCCAAAGCCAACCTCTCGCTTCACCTGCGGACGCACAACAGGCAGCCGAGGATTTGCCTGCGGAAAGCCCGACTGCGGCGGAGCCGGTGATAGAAGAATCCAAGATTTCTCTGACGTCGGAACCTGCACCGATGGCAGATGAGTCGGATGTCCAGATCGGTGAGTCTGCCTCCGATATCCACGTTGACTCGAATACGGACAAACTGGCTGATGACGAGATCAGCAGCGTTCTGGAGCGGATCGACAAGAAGAAACAGGCCGAGAAGGAAGAGCGGGCGGCGCAGGAACACCAGGCCTTGGTCGCCCAGTCGATGCCTCAAGCATTCAAGACGCTCCTGGTCGCCTTGATGACCGTGGATCGCCTTTTTTTGTGGGTTCCGCGACCCGTCAAAGACATCCTGGGCTATGCGGGGATTTCCACTTTACTTCTGGCCATCATCCTGTGGATAATGATTCTCATCACTGGTAGCTAAAGATGTAAGAAAGGAGTCCTGTCCTCATGCACAAGCGAATGCTCTCTCGCTTGGCCTCCCTTGGCCTCGGATTGTGCCTTTTGCTTCCTCTGTTGCTGACTTGCGGTTGCGGTACGCCCGCCGATCCCCTCGGCACGAGCCTCTGGAGTTCCCTCACCGGTCAGGCTGCGGACCTGGACGCCTGGGCGCAGGAGGTTCTCACTCGTACCAATGAGGAACGTGCCAAAGAAGGGCTTTCGCCTCTGACATGGAACAGCAAGCTCGCCAAGGCTGGATCGGACCACTGCCAGGACATGATCGACAACAACTACTTCGACCACTACTCTCTCACGGGATCTTCGCCCGGAGACCGCGCCACACTGGCAGGATATACGTGGCAGTGGATCGGGGAAAATATTGCGGCTGGATATAATACTCCCGAATCAGTCGTGGAAGGATGGATGAACAGTCCCGATCATCGGGCGAACATTCTTCTGCCCGAGTTCACGGAGCTCGGGGTCGGCATCCGGCAAAGTCCCAGCGGTCGATACTACTGGGCCCAGGAATTCGGGACCCCCTTCTGATCCGGCCCGCTTCGTTTCCGCTACTTCTTGCCCGGTACCGCAGATGGAGCAGCGCCTGGAATGCCGCCCGGTCGAGCCCCCGTGGATTCCGCCTTCAATCGGGTCACCAGACGCTCTCGCACTTTCTTGTAGTCCGCATTGTTCGGGGCCAGCGAAATGGCTTTGTCAACCGCCTCCAGGGCCGCTTTCGTTGCTCCCAACTGATCGCAGGTCCACCCCATGTTGAACCAATTCTCGGCCACATTCGGGTTCACACGAACGGCTTTCCTGTAAAAGTCCAGGGCCAAGACCTGAGACTGGCGAACCTGTATCTCCATTTTCTTCATGACAATTCGAGCCAGTTGCACGTACGGTTCGGGATCCTTCGGATTCATCTGCGCCTGAGCGCTATAGACCTCGGACAGCGCATCCATCGCATAGATGATCTGATCCAACAGCTTGCTGTTATCCGGTTCCCGACCGGCGGCCTGATACGCCGACTGGATCGCCTGCATCAGGTAATTAATCGCATCTTTGAAATCGGTCTGCCCTTGAGCGGCAGCGAGTATTCCGTCATATTCAAAGACAAGCCGCCCCAAACGATATCGCAGTTCGGGCAACATTGATTGAGATTCCTGGTCGTTGGTCATCTCCGCCGCCTGGACCGCGCGTTTCATGTACTCCACCGCCTGTTTGAACAGTTCCGGATCCTTGTTCCGTTCCATCGCCCTGCCTCGGTAGGCCAGAGCCAGGTTGGTCAGACCGGCCACGTGATTCGGCGCCAATTGTTCCACCAGATACTTCAGGTCCTCAATCGCCAGCGTATAGGCCTCGCGACCGAGATAACAACTTCCCCGACCATAGTAAGCTCCCGCGTTGCCGGGATCGACCTGCAAGTACTTCGTGTAGAATTCCGTCGCCCACACCGGATTGGTCCGCCGGTACAGTTCTGCCAACCCGAAAAGGGCATCGGGGTAATCGGATTTCACGGTCAGGATCTGCCGGAATACCGTTTCGCTCGTCGTCACATCCTGGAGATCCCACGCCTGACGGGCCATTTCCGCCAGTTCGGTAAGGTATTTGCCTTGCTCCACATCATTCCCGCGTTTTCCCTCCTCCGCCGCCTTATCCAACAACATTTTGACCCGGCTCATGTCGATCTTTCGTTCACTCACAGGGGCCGGCCTCGTGGATAAGGACAAGGGCCTGTTGGTCTGAGCAAACGTCGCGGAAAGAACAGCGAACAGAACCAGAAGGAGACTGCGGAATCCCAAAAATAACTTCATTGAGTTCACCTCGTCAAAATTCCTTGGTCAATTCTATGCACTGCAAATGATAAAGCGATTCCCCAATGGGATCAAGAGGCTTGAGAAGTGAAGATCGTTCGGAGGGCGAAAAGGCCTGAAAGTCATGCGCTCAGGCTCAGACTGCCCCCGGACTCACTCGGCACAGTGGCGCCCTCCCCGCCAGTCGGCTGAGCAACCGCCGCAACCGTCTGACCTTGACGCTCCTGGAACAGCTTCTGCATCAGCAGAACCCACGTTTCCCGTTGGTAGTTCAGGATCTTGAGCGCGTCATCAATGGGGGGAATTTCCCGTTTCAGATTCGCTTCCACCAATCGCCGATAGATGAAATTATACAGGCTGCTCATCTTCGCGCACAACTCGGGATTCACCTCGTGATCCAGTCCCGAAGACATCTCCAGCACAATGTTCTGGGCCCGGACCAGGGCGTTATGTGCCTGTTCCAGGTTGCCACTTTCCAGACCGCTCTTGGCTTCCTCTGAGAAGCGGATGGCGCCGTCGTAGAGCATCAGATGCAGCTCTTCCGGCGAAGCCGTCAGCACCTTCGTTCGAAGGTATTCCATCTTCCCTTTTTCAAAGTCGTTCGCCATGATCACTCTATCCCGATTAACTGGAGCTTCCAGATCTCGTTATCGGCTCAATTATGGTCATACTTGACAAAGCAGTTTGCATGGTCTGTAATTTTGCCAAGGCGGTTTCCATATTCTGGAAACTCCGATATAAACGTTCCTGTTTTTTCTCCAGAAGATCGTTCAGGAAGGTAATTCTGTCGTTGATATTTTCCGTCCGCTCGTCGTAAGTAGCTGTCACACGAGTAATTATACCAGTGCCGCTTTCCGTGAAACGGTCGGTCAGTTTGTCGATGACATAGCCGAATCCTTTATCCTTGGTGGAGAAGAAATTCTCCACAGCCGTCGCATTTTTGGCGTAGGCCGCCTGGAATTTTGCCTCATCGAACGTTAGTTGGCCACCGGATCCCACCGTCAAACCCAGATCGCTGAGTCGTCTGACGTCGCCGGAGAACATAACGGTATTGGTAATGGCACCATAGAGCTGGCTCTGGATGGTCGAAACGTTGTAGTCGCCCAGGAGTGGTCCCGCCTCCTCGGTTTCCGAGTTGTACTTCGTCTGCTCTTTGATCGTATCTATAATTGCGTTGTATTTCTCGACGAAGGCCGTGATCTTCTCAGTCACAGCAGCCACATCTTGCGAAACCGTGACGGTCACCGGACTGCTGCTCACACCGCGTGCTTCAAGTGTCAAACCGGGTACAAGACCGGTGAAGGTGTTCGTACTGGACGAAGCGATCACAGAGTCCCCGCCGGTCGAGCCGCCCAAGGAGATGATGGCGTCACGCGGGTCGACCAGGTCGTACATACCCAGACTCGTCAGACCGCCGTCAAAGGTCAGTTTGCCCGCCTTTCCGCTATACTTGCTCGTCAGACTCAACCGGTATGAATTCGTGCCTGATCCGTCATTAATGATAGTGGCCGTGAAAGGTCCCTTCATGGCATTGATCTTGTCGGCCAGCGTCTGCAACGTATCCGATCCGCCGACTGTAATTTGATATTCAGAGGCCCCGTCGATCGTGCCTGTGCCCGCCGTATCCGCCTGCTTGGCGATGTTCAGCTCACTTGCGGTCGTGCTCGTCCCTTCATTGCTGACCGTCAGCTTGCTTCCTCCGCCGGCGGCGTCCGTCAGAAGAATTCCGTTCCCCGCCGCGTTGATCGTCGCGACCACACTGCCACCTGTTTGGGTCCGAATCGTTGATAGCAGATCCCCCACGGTCTTCTGAGCCACATCGTTGGCCGTCAGCGTGATCGCGGTACGGCGACCAGAACTGTCGGTGATCGAGAACGTGCCTGCGGAAATCCCACGGCCGCCGTTGAGTTTCGAAAGCAGCGTGCTCTCGGAGACATACTGGAGTTGATTATTGCCTGTATCCACTTGGCTTGTTGCCGCGTCGACCGCAATCTTCAGATCATGAGCCGTGGTCGAATTGACGTCAGAAATTTTGAGATTCGTCGCCGTCGAGCCCGTCGTATCCTTAAGGATGATTCCCGTACGATTCTGGTTCAGGCTCGCCTCGACCCCGATTCCCGCGTTGTTGATCGCGTTAAGGACCTCATCAAGTGTCTGGGCTGAGGTCAGGTCAATCTGTTTGGCCGTGCCCGATCGATTCTGTATCTCGATAATTCCACCCGCCACGCCCGATCCCCCGTTCAGGCTTCGCAGCAGAACCGTATTCAGACCCGCGACCAGCCGCTTTCCGGTCAGCGCGGATGTGGAATGCGTTCCGGCGATTCCCAGATCTTCCGCCGCTTTGGAATTCAACAGCGAACTGATCACCAAGTTGCCCGATCCGCCTGTTGTATCCGCGATCATCAGACCCGTGCCATCCGCGGAGATATTCACGGAGAGCTTGTCCGGATTGGACGCCCGGTGAGCGGCATCTTCGATGGCCCGCTTCACGTCACCCAGCGTGGACAAGCGATAGATCTCTTTGCCCGAAATAGAACTGGCCTCAACTGATCCCACCAAGCCCAAATCGGCGGCCGTCGAACCTCCATTCACTTCTTCCACGGTCAGGTTCTTCGTGCCACCGCTGCTGTCGGTGAGCAACAATTTGGTCCCACCCACCAGTGTTACCTGTAATCCCAGTCCGGCGCCGTTGATCGCCGTCGCCACGTCATTGAGCGTCTTGGCCCCGCTCAGATCGATCGTCGCCGAGACACTGGCCCGGTTCGTGATCTTGATCGAGCCGGCCCGCACGCCCTGACCATTGTTCAAAATACCCAGCGACGAATCCATGCTCACGGTGTTCAGATCCACGCTGAAACTGCTTCCGTCGCGAAGCGTAAACTGCATATCATCGCCGAACCCATTGGTGCGAATTCCGTTCCCGTCGTTCAGAAGACTCAAAGCCGTCGTGTTTGTGAGACACAGAACGTCACTTCCCGTAATTTTCGTGTCCGCCACGTTCGCCGCGAGTCCCAAGTCGGCAGCCGTATATCCCCCGTTGATATCCTGCACCACGAGGTTATGTGCCGTCGAGCCCGACGTATCCTGGATAACAAATTGATCCCCCGAGACGCTGGCCTTGACGCTGATACCTGTCGCCTCATTGATTTTCTTCAGTATGTCGGAAACCGTCGTGACAGAGGAAAGATCGATATCCGCCGACGCCCCGCTTCGATCGGTGATCCGAATCTGTCCCCGTCGAATGCCTTGCCCGTTCCGCAGCACATTTAATCCCAGGTCGCGATCGAGATTACTTGGCCCCATTCCTATACGAATGGTTCCCGCCCCGATGGCCGTCCGATCGGAATCGCCAAACCCCTGGCTGATCATTTGATGCGTCTGTGCCGTCTGGCGCACGCTGAACGAATATTGCCCCGGAATCGCCGCCGACGAGGCCTTGGCGGTCAGAACATTCTCATTGCTGCTCTCAGCCTTGTTCGGACGGAAGGTAACGCCCGCTTTGAACGGTGTAACGACAAGTTTCAAGGCCAGGATCTGGGCGGATAGCGTTTGAAAGGCGGACTTTTCCGTGGCGATCTTCTTGGCTTGGTTCTGCAGCAACGTCACCGGCCGACGCTCAATCGCCATCAGTTTTTCCACGGTACCTTCAATATCGATACCGCTGATGAGACCCGTGCCTGTCGTGATTGTACCCATATCGACCTCTCGGTTCTTTCCCGTTCTCTATTTATGGGCTTCGACGCCTGCTCCTTCGCCGAAACTTAGCTCTCACTTCTTCTTACTCATCCAGAAGATTTCTGGAGAACCATCCTTCTTTAATCCAGGATCCTCCCGGACGTCGGTTCACCTTCATGCGCTTGGGCTCCTCGGACGCAAAACGGAATACCGCTCTACCATCGATCAGACCCTTCAAGCAACGTCCGACTCGAAGAATACCGCTCACCTGAACGTTGTTCTTCCCCACGACGCCGGCCATAGTTCATTCCTCCATCTTTTGGATAACCTTCGCTGGAAGATTACCGATTGTTGGCCGCTACATCCCAGCGCCGACGACGACATCTTCTCCCATTATCGGCTAGATTTCGGACGTGCCTTAAGTCAGGATTATCAGACCCAAGAAAAACGGTCTTCGGCAGGCAATTTCGCCACAAACATACTACAAATCACTGATTTACATTCAAGGGAGAGTTCAGATCGCGCAATTTCTGCGCTTTTTCATCGATTGGCAGCGTTTACGTTCATTTCCCCGAAGCATATCCCGCTGAACAGAGAGCCTCATCAGACGATGCACCGCATACCACACGGTTTTCGCACGGGAACTTCACGCCCGATAACTCGTGTCAATACCATGGATGGCTGACCGGTTTTCTTACTTCCCCTTCATCAGCTTATACTCGATCGAGTCCACCAATGCCTGCCAGGAGGCGTCGACAATGTTTTCGGACACGCCGATGGTCCCCCAATGCTCGGTTTTGTCGGCCGACTCGATGATGACGCGTACCTTGGCGGCCGTTCCCGCCCGCGAGTTGATAACCCGCACCTTGTAATCGACCAGCGACATTTCCGCGATCTTGGGGAAGTACGGCAGCAGCGCCTTTCGCATGGCGGCGTCGAGTGCATTGACCGGACCGTCGCCCTCAGCCACCTGATGCTGGACGACACCGTCAATCTGCACTTTCACAATGGCCTCGGTGGATATGTGTGAGTCATTCTTCTTGTAGATAACGATGCGATAGTGGTCCAGATCGAAGAATTTCTTGTGCTTCTCCAGCGCTTTGAGCACCAGCAGGTGGAACGACGCTTCCGCCGCCTCGAACTGGTAGCCCTCGTTCTCCAAATCCTGTACCTGGGTAAGAATCTTGCGAACCAGATTCTTGTCCTGGAGCTGCTGCATCAGCGTACTCTTGGCAAGAACGTTGCTCGCCCCCGACAATTCACTGATCAGAATCTTTCGGGTGTTTCCGACCGACTCAGGGGGCACGTGCTCATAGGTGGCTGTGTCTTTGAGAATCGCGTGGACGTGCATGCCACCTTTGTGGGTAAACGCGGACGACCCGACAAAGGGCTGGTTTTCGCGAAGATTCAGGTTGGCTATTTCGTACACATAGCGAGACACTTCAGTCAGTTTCTGAAGCGCCCCCGCCTGAGCCAGGGCCTCGAGTTTCATCTTCAGCACGAGATTTGGAATAATCGCGGTCAGATCCGCGTTTCCGCACCGCTCGCCGATCCCGTTGATGGTGCCCTGAACAGACCGAGCGCCGGCCCGGACTGCCGACAGTGAATTGGCGACGGCCAAACCGCTGTCATTATGCCCATGGAAGGCCACGATGGCCGACTTGCCCGCCATTTTGCAGACCTGCGATGTGATCTCGAATACTTCTTCGGGCAGCGAGCCGCCGTTGGTATCGCAAAGGCAAAGGGTCGTCGCCCCCGCGTTCGCGGCGACCATCAGCGTCTGCAGGGAATATTCCGGGTTGCGTTTATATCCGTCGAAGAAATGTTCCGCGTCGAATACCACTTCCCGCCCCTTCTGGCGGCAGTACCGGACGGAGTCTTCGACCATCTTGAGGTTCTCATCCAGGGTCACAGCCAGGACCTTTCGAACCTGGTACTCGTCGCTCTTGCCTACGATCGTCACAACGGGGGCCTTGCTGTTCACCAGCGCGCCGATCGTGGTGTCATCCGCCACCGCCACGCCGCGTCGGCGAGTCATGCCGAAGGCAGCGATCTTGGCGTGCCGGAGCTTAAGTTTGCGGGCTTCCCCGAAGAACGCCTCGTCCTTCGGGTTGCTGACCGGGTAACCGCCCTCGATATAATCAACGCCGAGTTCGTCGAGCTTCCTTGCAATGGCGATCTTGTCCGCCAGACTCAGAGACACGCCCGCGCCCTGGGTCCCGTCGCGCAGAGTAGTATCATAGATATAGACGCACTCGCTCTTTTTTGATGATTTGGACATGTCAACTTTCCGCCTGCCAACTCCAGGTCAATACACCGCGATCATAACAAAGCAGCTCTTCCGGCTTGAAGAAAAGGTTAATTTCACGTTCCGCCGATTCCGGCGAATCGCTGCCGTGCACAAGATTGTAGCGCACGGAAATACCGAAATCACCCCGGACGGTCCCGGGAGGCGCCTTTCGTCCGTCGGTGGCCCCGAGCATTTGCCGGATGACCGTCACCGCGGAGGGTCCTTCAAGGACGGCCACAATCACCGGCGCCGAGGTAATATACCCCACCACATCGTCGAAGAAACTCTTGCCCCGATGTTCGCCGTAGTGACGTTCCGCCAGGTCGCGTCCAATCTGCATCATCTTCATGGCCACAAGTTTCAACCCCTTGTTTTCGAAGCGGGTAAGAATCTGTCCGACCAGTCCTCGCTGGACCGCGTCCGGCTTGAAGATGATCAACGATTTTTCCATGCTCTTTACCTCAATCGCAAGACGTCAGAATAACCAAGGATGTTCGAGACATTTATTTTCTCTATTGGCGCATGGGACGCAAGAGTTTATATTGGGATTTTACGCACTTTGCCGCATAGGATTTCTACTGGGCGGATGGCCGCCCCTACCCGGAAGGATGTAATATGCGTGGACATATAGTGTTCATCGTGGTCATGTTATCGGTCCTTGACCTGTCCGCACAGACAAAGAAGACCGTTAAGGACCTGTTCGAGGAGCCTGGAGCGACCCCGTCGGCGTCACCCGAGGTATCCCGGTCAGCCACAGGTTCGGCGGGCACACCGAAGGTTATCGCAGAAGTTAACGGACAGGAAATCTCCCAAGCCGAGTTCATCAAGATTATGTACAAGTCGGCCGGTGCTCGTATCGTCCGGCAACTGATGGGTGTGGAATTGGCCCGACAGATGGCCGTCGCGGAACGGGTCCAGCCCACGAAAGCAGATTTCGACGCGGAATACCGAACGGTGGTCAAACAACTGGGGCCCGAGAAGGACAACCTGGGCAGGTCTCTGACGTTTGAGGACCATGAACGCCTGCTGCGGGGAATCCTCCAGCGCCGAGGGATGTGCTTTGAAGAATTCCAGGTCGGAATCCAGAAACAGGCTTACCTGCGAGCGGTGGCGAGGAAACGGGTCAATCTGACGGAGGATATGCTTCGCAAAGAGTTCGACCGCACGTACGGCAGGAAACGGCGTGTTCGAGCCATCATGCTTCAGGACCTAAAATTGGCGGAGGATGTATTCCACCGGCTTCAGAAGGGAGAAGGCTTCGCCAAACTGGCAAGCAAATACTCCATCGACTTCAACAGCGCACCCATCGGCGGGCAGATCGGCGAGATATGCCAGAATGACCCCAAATACCCGCCGCTTTTCGTGAAAACAGTCTTCAATCTGGGCATCGACAAGTTCTCCAGCCCTATCAAAGTCAACGGCCAGTTTTGGATCATTAAGATTGATCAAGAAGTGCCCCCGGTGCCGATATCCTTTGAAAAGGTGCGCCCTGAACTAAGCGCCCAGACGAGAACTCGCCTGGAAAACCAGATGATGGAAAAGCTGCAGGTTGAACTGTTCAGGAACGCCCGCATAAAGGTCTATGATAGACTGCTGTCCAAGGAAGTCAGCGATTGGATCAAAGAGCTTCAGACGAATGAGCAATAGAACAAGGGAAATCGATCATGAGTGAAATTGATAGCATGCCGATTAAAGCGGCCGACCGTATTCTACGTCTTCCTCCATATTTGTTCTCCCAGATCAACGCCAAACGGGCCTCGCTCCGTCAGAAAGGTGAGGACGTGATTGACCTGGGGATGGGCAACCCGGTGGATCGCCCGCCCCAAGTCGTCATTGACAAGCTGTGCGAAGCGGCCCAGGATAACCGGAACCATCGATATTCCGCGTCTTCAGGCATCTTCAATCTCCGGCGGGAAATCACCCGGCTGTATCAGTCGCGGTTCGGCGTCGATCTGGACCCGAACAGCGAAGTCATCGCCTGCCTCGGAAGCAAGGAAGGCTTTTCGCACCTGTGCCTGGCCTTGATGGGACCGGGCGACACGGCCGTTGTCGGCGACCCGGCGTTCCCCATTCACAACTACGCCGTTGCCCTTGCGGGCGGCAACGTCATCAGCGTTCCCCTCGGGAATGATGAGCGTTTTCTCTCACGAATCGCCTATGTGCTCGATCATCTGTATCCCCGACCGAAGTTGATCATCCTGAACTATCCCCACAACCCGACCACTCTCACCGTCGAACCGGGTTTCTACGAGGAAGTGGTCAAGTTGGCCAAGAAATACCAGGTGGCCGTCATTTCCGACTTCGCCTACGGACTGACCTGTTTCGACAACTATAAGGCCCCGAGTTTCCTCGCCGCCAAAGGCGCCAAGGACGTGGGCGTCGAGTTCATCACCATGAGCAAGGGTTTCAACATGGCCGGGTGGCGAATCGGCTTTTGCCTGGGTAACCGCGGCATGGTCAAGGCTTTGGCCACAATCAAGGGATATTACGATTACGGAATTTTCCAGGCCGTCCAGATCGCGTCCATTATTGCTCTGCGCAATTGCGAGCAGGACATGCTCCAGCAGGCCAAGGTGTACCAGAAACGTCGCGACTGCCTCGTCGCGGGATTGACGAAGATCGGATGGGAAGTGGAATCCCCCCGGGCAACAATGTTCGTCTGGGCAAAAGTGGCAGAACAGCATCTGGCAGGCCAGGGAACGATCGACTTCGCTCTGCGGCTTTTGGAGGGCGCGAAAGTGGTCGTATCCCCTGGCCGAGCGTTCGGCGAGAACGGCGAAGGTTACGTCCGAATCGCGCTCGTCGAAAATGAGCTTCGACTCAAGCAGGCTCTTCGGCAGATCGAGATGTTCGTCGGCAAGAAACCAGCCAAGCGGTCACGGCCGACCCGCCACGCACAAATGAAAAAAGATCCGACCGGCGTCGAGATATAGAAACATGAACTCCAAGGGCGGGTCCGAATTCGAGACCCGCCTTTTTTTATGATCATCGAACGCCTCACCTGAACATGCCGCCCAGATCCGAAATTCCTCGGGATTTCAGACCCTTTTTGGGTAGAATTCTTATCGTTTAATATCATGAGAGGACATGGCCGTGAAGAATATCAAACTGACTATTTGGAACGAATTTCGGCACGAGAAGATGGAAGAAAGATGCCCCTGCTTTGAACCGCTGATGCCGTTCAAGAAATAGAGAGATCAACCACCGTCGCCCATGATGCGTCTGAGCTTAAATGTCGCCGGATTCGCAACCGAGATTGATATCTCGTCGGACGATCTTGCGCAAATCTATCAGCCGGTCTTGGACGCCGTCGAGATCAGTCAGGATCATCAGGGGCGACGCGTTTTCTTCCTAGCCGGCCCGCCGGGGTCCGGAAAATCCACCATCGCCGCCATCCTGCAGGCCCTGGCAAAAGAACTACACCGCAAGGAGATCACGATTCTCCCCATGGACGGATTCCATTTCCCCAACGACTATCTGAAACGAACGATGGTTGAACGCGACGGTCAGACAATTCCGCTGGCGAAGATCAAGGGATCGCCGGAAAGCTATGACCTCCCCCGTTTCACAAGGGCCTTGAAATCTCTCCGCGCTAACGAGACACTCCGCTGGCCAATCTATGATCGGAATATCCACGATATCGTGCCGGACGCCATCGACATCCCCACCCACGGAACCTTCATCGTGGAAGGAAACTACCTGCTCCTGAACGAACCCGGCTGGCGGGACCTCATTCGTCTGGCAGACAAACGATTCTTCATCACCGCCCCGGAAAACGTCCTCCGCGAGCGCCTGATCCACCGCCAACTTCGCGGCGGCAGAACCATCGAACATGCCCGCGACTGGGTCAATCGAAGTGACCTCGCCAACGTCCGCCGAGTCCTGGCCCATCAACTCCCCGCCGATCAGACAATCTCTGTGTAGTCGCGATTCTCGCCTTCCGCAAACCTGATCGAGAACTTACACATCTTTTATTCCACCACGACTGTCTTGACTGTCGAGAACTCGCCCATCGGCTCGGGCCTGACCACCGCACTCACCGATATGGACTACCTGATCCATAAGCTGCTGCGCACCGAGTACGGCGATGCCAACCTTGATAGCAAGGTGAACTTTGCGGATTACCTTGTCATGACCCAGAACTGGGGCAGCTCTGGAGTCGGCTGGGCCGAGGGCGATTTCAACGGCGACACCTCGGTTGGCTTCGCGGACTATCTTTTGTTGTCGAACAACTTTGGGTTTGGAGGAGAATAGGGAATGGCGTGCCGAACGATAGACCGTAACTAGCTCATCTCTGACCCACGCTTCTGTGCGTATGCGGTCGCATCGTCTCTATCTACACAGTGACTTCTCCAGAAGAGCTGGCGCAAGCTACCTGGAGCCACCGACGAGTGATATCCACCTCCTCCGTCATACCGGAGTCCAGAGCTTGTTGCAGCAGTTGCGCAGCCTTTCGCCACTGCCCAGCCTTCATCGCGTACTGACCTTCCATAATGAGAGATAGTCCGCGAGTTCGAATGGCACAGTGAGCAACGTACTTCTTGAATCGCTCGCATTCGGGAAGACCTGATGAGGATAGCACCGCTGATCGCGCATCCAGTCTTGCCAGCGACTCCGCCACTTCCCCAAAGACCCGCAAACGTTCTTCTCCGCCGTGACCATACTCCGCCGTCAGTTCCCACTTGAGTACCTCGCGGTTGAACGCGCAGCCCCATGCATCGGAAACCCGTGGTGGGGCAAATGGAAAAATAAGAGCAGTAAGTCTGCCCAGGTCTGCATTAAGCAACGTCCACAGGCGTTCCCCTTCTGCCGCCTGCGCCTCGCCGAAAACGGCCCGGTAATACGACCGTCGCCAGGCTTGCACGTCAAAACGTGTATCCATCGCCAGCCGCCCCCATAGGCCACCGTTCTGATATGCCACCCAGCACATGTCCTGGGCATTTTCACCGTTCCACGGAACCCAGAGCAGGCAGGCCTCATCGATGCCCAGCTTCTTGAATGCGCGAAAATCCTCGCCTACAGCCGACTCGAAGATCGGGCACATATTGGAATTCATGTACGTGTCGGTGTGATACGAAAAGATCGACCCCTTACCGGGCGCGCGTTCGCAGAACTCCTTGATATATCCCCAGACGGTCGCATGACCGGGCTCGGTATTCTCCGCCAGCGGACGCATCAGCTCCTGGCCCCAGAACGCGAACATGGTAGGAATGTCCGGCGTTCGCGGCGCAACACGCATCATATCGAGCGATTTGTCCGGCGTGTAGAAGTTGTACGCGAGTTGCTCAACGTCCAGATCCAAACCCGTCTCGCGCACCCTCGTCATGAGCGTGGCGATGACGTCGGAATAAAGCTCCATCAACGGCCGCTTCCGACACTCGGAACATTGGCAGACGTAACCACCATCCCCCGGCCAGAGATTGATCCGCTTCATCCGCGGAAAACCCTTGCAGTACGCGAGCACATTTCGAATGAACTGCTCGACGGCTGCGGAATTCGAATAGCAGAAATTATCTCCCGTATTCCGCGTCGCGACGCGCTTTCCTTCGACCTCCGGAAACCACTCCGGATGTGCTTCGAAGTAATCCGTCGCCTTCAGGAAGAAGAACATCGCATGGCCGCTGCCGTCGGTCATCAGACCCCGTTTTTCCGCTGCCTCCAGGACGGCCTTGCCCTCAGGCTTCTCCCAGTACCAATAATCTGCGGTGATGGAGTTGAACCGATTCTTGGCCGCCCAATCCACTATCTCGGGCCCGAAATTCAGCTCCGGCCGTAACTGACGAACGCCAAAATCAGCCGTCTGCGAGAATGCATAGTCTGACGGCACCCGGATCTCCGACCAATTCGGTACAACCTCAAAATCGGGAGCAAAAAAACGTACCCCCGCGAACGTCTCGAGAAAATGGTACACCCCGTACAGCACACTGCGAACATTACCGCCCGTAATATGGATATCTCGATCGTGAATGCGGATGGAAAACCGATCTCGGCCGTCAGTGTCCGGCTCCATCGTGAGAACGATCATCGGACCGGACGCCTTGGCATCTGCGGGAAAGTCTGTCCCGGCCGCCCGGGACAAATACCGCCGCAATTCCTCCGCGGCGAATCCGCTGTTGGCATCCGCATGAATCCAGTAATCCGTTTTTCCATCCGCACAGATCAAAATTGTCTTCATGGTATTTCCCATTTTTGATCTGAGCATTGTACGGATCAGCCAGGTCAATCCCAACAAAAATCTCACCCCTTCTTTGTGGCGTACGCTTTAGCGTGCGATCTTCTCTTCTCCGGCTGGCTGTGCATCATTCCGATAAGGCCATGCCTTCATCACCGTTCCCACTGTCAATCCGCACTGGCATCCCAGACAAGCCCCGAAATCCTCACTATTCCCCCATTCTCCCCAGCCAAGCCAAAATAGCACAAACCAAGAATATCCGGCAAAGGCAAAACCACCTCAGGACCGTTGTCGATCGATATTGTTGCCCGTTTCTGGCCCAGATCGCACCGAAGGACCACGCTGAAAGGCCGTCCCGGAGCGATCTTCTGCGGGTAGAGGACTTCGTTTTCAATCGCATAGGCAAGGTATGAGTAGATTGGGTTCTGGTCAAGACTGCTTTGACGTTCTTCCTGTATTCGCGGAATACCCGCACCAAGAAGAACCCTGCCGTCGCCCGCGAATCGGATTCGCAAGCAGGCGTCCTCGGTCTTTCCCGGATAGGGAAAACTGTTATGCCAGAGAATGACGGCTTCGGGCCGAACCACGGTAAGGGTAAGACGAACTTGCCCGTCTGTCAGAAGCGGAAAATCGTGGACCGCGCCAGCCAATCCTTCTTTGTGGCTGATCTGCAGCGAAACACCGGAACCATTGTCGTCCGGCGCCAGTGTCATGCAGGATGCGGGATCTGTAACGCCAAGTGTACACCAGTCGCCCAGGCCGGCGTGACCGAAGTCACAGTCGACAGTCTTCTCCTCCAACCACGCAGGGTCGATTCGAGCCACTTTGGCCTGCAAGTAGGTCCAATCCCCGTAGTTGAAGGCGACGAGAATCTTCCCATCCGGAGCTTCCGTCAAGAACGGATACATCGCGCCCCACTGGTTGGCTGTGGAGACCATGGGATATCCTGTGTGGGCGATCTCGCGAAATCCGGTAAACGTCTTGCCGTCCCTGGTGGCCGCCATCATGAGGTTGGGGCGTGCGTTGACACTGGCGACACAATTGTTCCACGTCAGGAGAATTGTCCCATTGGTTAGTTTCGTGAGGACCGCGGGCGAGTTGCTGCACGGAATTCGCGACGGCGTGGGCCGGGTCCACGTTTCACCGCTGTCGCGGGAAAACGACTCCCACTGAACGCCCGTCTGAGCACGAATGAGCATCCAAAGCCGGCCATCGGGCAGTTCGATCACGGACGGCTCCAGGGCCCCGCTCTCCATGCCCTCTCCGCCGACACCAAGAACACTGGCGGACCGCTGCCAGGTCTCACCTTTATCGTCGGAGAAAACCGCGGACACCAAGCTCCGCCCGTGTTCCTTCGTGAGATAGCCGTAAGGAAAAATGACTCGCCCACCAGATGTTTGGATCATCGACAGTGGCGGACCCAGATACCGCTGACCCGTGGGCAGCTTGACCGCCCCGCTCCACGTCCTGCCGTGATCGTCGGAGTATTGGGAATAACCTTCCATCCGCGATTTATCCGGATCATGATCCACATACCCGCCGAACTGACCGGAAAGAAGCAACAGCCGGCCCGATGCACATTTGACTCCGGCACTGGGAACCCAGGCGTACTCACGAGTGCTTTGGAGAAGCGGCCGGGGTTCGCTCCACGTGATCCCGCTATCCGCAGATTCGCGAATCACCGCCCGGTACAGATGGAACAATCCCATCTGCGGAAAGATCGGTCCGCCGGTGGCCCAGAGGACTCGCCCGTCATTGGTCGTCCACATCACGCTCGCGATCGTCGTTCGATATCCGGTTTCAAGAGGCAAAATTGTCTTCATCACCGGATTGTATCATTCTGTCATGACAGACTTCAAGAGGGAACGTCCCAAGCATATCGCCATCCGGCAAAACAGCCGTCTCATATCACATATACGAACAGCTATTGCGGGACGTAGGCAACATTGTAGGGATACCAGAGCGACGGGACGGGCGTGAGCTCAACATGACTGTCAGTATATAGAATATTGACGGTGGACGGAATGCCGAGCGAACCAAATCCGCCGGCAACATCCGGTGCGTGATTCCAGATCCACCCCTGCTGCGGCGTCCAGCATTCCTGGTCGGCCATGAGCCCGCTGACGGGGTCGGATAATGTTTTGCACCGGGCGGCATACGTAACCCTTGTCGGGTCCGGATCCGTACCGTAGCTTCCCAGGTACGCGTAGCTGAACCCATAGAACTGCTGGGTGAGCGGCCACTGACGTGTGTAAGATCGCCAGGAGTCCAGAGGACAGAAAAACATATTCTCCAGTCCCGCGGGAATGTACTTCGGATACATCAAGTCCACAAACGGCGGAGCATAAGACCAGTACCCACCGTATTCCGAGGCACTGGGATCGCCCCCGCAAGGCCACCACCACCAGGTCCCCAGTTTCCCATGGCACGGAAAGAAATCCCTGTTGTCGGAGGCGTACATGGTCAGATAGTTGCCCCAACTCTTGAGTTGATTGGTGTCGGTCAGAAGCTTGGCCTTGTACCGGGCCTGAGCCAAAGACGGAAGGAGCATCGCAATCAAAACCGCAATAATCGCCACCACCACCAACAGCTCAATCAGCGTAAAACAGGCTCTGGATCTCGGGTTCTGGCCTCTTGTAGACTGAATTTCCGAACCCACCATCTTCATCCTGGAATCCAAAACTTGTCCCCGGCCCTGACCGGGGATCCAAAATCTAAAATCCGAAATTCCTCTCATGCCGATTCCCTTTCAATAAGTTGCCAGGGCAGGCGAATGTAAATGGGCGGTTGGATCTTGCCAAGTATGAACTGATGCAGCAGCCGGGCAGCCTGGAAACCCATTTCTTCGATATCTGTCCCCATCGTCGTCAGAGTCGGCTTGAGCATGGTGCACAACGGAAGATCGTCCATACCCACCACACACACGTCTTTCCCAATCGTCAATCCCCTCTCCTCAGCCGCCTTATACACACCGCTGGCCATGTAACTGTTTGCGGTATAGATACTGATTGGAAGCTTCACGTGATCGAGGTATCTTCCGGCTGTGTGGTAACTGGGCAACCACTTCTTTTCCACAGGCCAATAAGTTGTGTCCATGCTGTCGGTATCCATGCGCCACGTGTGAGACTCCACGAGTTGGCCGAACCCCGCATCGACCATGGCACTGTGATAGGCGCGGAACCGTTCCGGAGCGCAGTCCCCTTCTTCTCGCTCCGTGATGTAGTAAACCGGACGTCTGTACTTGTGAATCAGATATTGCGTGGCGGTGTAACCCCCCATCAAGTCCGATCCGACAAAACTGATAGGCAGGTTCTCCAACGATCGAAACGTCACGACCGGAAATCGCTTCTCCAGAAGCTTGTTCATTACGGACACATAACGGGGATCCTTGTACGTATAGACAAATACACCATCAACGCCATAGTCCTCAATGTGCTCCAGAGCGTCGAGGGTCTCTTCGTTGGTCGAGGCCAGACAATCGCGAAACTGGACGCCATGAGCATCAGCATAGCGTCGGATTCCGGCAAGGCGTTGGGCAAGGGCATAATCGGGAGCCATGGCCCAGAAGGTGGCAATGGAGACTTTTCTGGCGACTTGAGCATTGGAATCAACAGCCGGCCCATTCGACGAGGCTTCATGAGGAACCAAGACACCCCGCTGAGGCAACCGGACGACCTGCCCGCGATCGGCCAGGATCACGAGCGACTTTCGCATCGTGGTCGGAGACACGCTGTACGTCTTTGCCAGTTCCCCTTCCGTGGGAAGAAGCGTCCCCGATCTGTACTTTCCCTCACAAATATCCTTGGCGAGGGTATCGGCAAGACGAACGGCCTTACTGTTATATGTCGTAACAGTACCTGCTTCCATGGCCTAATTGTAACAAAATAAGGCATAAAGCACAACAAAAATAACGTTATACGGCATATTTTTATTACAATCTAGCGACACCCAACAGATTTCCATCAACCCGTCCTGCGAAAAGGCTTGACAAGGCTGGAGGTTAGCGTCTGAAAATCTATCTCCAGACTGACAGCAAGATCACCGCCAGACCCAGGACAATCCCGGCAATCTTCCATCGATTCAGACGCTCATGAAAGATCAAGGCGGTGGCGCAGATACCACCCAGAAAGGAAACGCCCTGGACGACGGGAAACGCCACAGTAGCGGGCAATTTCACAGCCACAAGCAAGAGAAGGATCGCGGTGCCGTTGCCCACTCCCATGCCCACGGCCCAACGGATTTCTTCCCAAAGGAATTTGCGATGCGGCTGACGAAGTTCATCCAGCCAGGACACTACCGACGCGGTAGCGTACATGACGACGGAAAGGGCAGACTTGTTGACGCCCGGGGGGAAAAACGAGTTGAGCCTGAATCCGAACATCAGGATTCCATTGGTCAGGAAGACCAACGCCAGAAAAAGCATGAAAGCGGACCGATGGTCGACATGAACATCGCCGGCATGAGTCGTGCCGCGAACGAAAGCCAGCAGCATTCCGACGAAGACAACCAGACTGACCGCATCCATCCATCGCAAATTCTCGTTCAGAAGCATCGCGGCCAGGAAGATGGGAACGACAAGCCCCAGATTGGCCATGGCCCAGGGGAGAGACGGCGGCCCGAGGCGATTGGCGTGCACAGTCGTGCCGATAGCGGCGCAACACAGCAGACCCAGAATTATCCCCAGTATCCACAATCGCCAATCGAACCAGTATCCGGTCTGGACCAGGGCGACAACAAGGGACATACCGCCAGCCGCCGTCATGGAGATGGCGGTGAAGCGGGACGGGCGACAATCGTGATGCTGTGCGCCTTTGACGGTCACAGCCACGAGAGTGTTGGACAGACCGGCCCCGACGGCACAGAGAATGGGAACTCCAATACTGATCATATGTCCTTTTCTTTCACACTATGCGATGACTTCGAGAATGACGACCCAATCCTGAAAAACAGGATTATGAAGTGTCTTCCGCTGACCTGAGTAACAAACACGTGAATCACAGACAGTTCCTTGGTGTTCGTCGTTCCTGAATCACTCGATGAATATCTCCGGCCAGTCGCACAGCTAGATGCATGGCCCCGCTGGGGTTCAGATGGCAACTGTCGGACGTATCCGCCGGGGCGATTACACCGGTGCTGTAATCGAGGAAGTGGACGCGATCATCCATGGCTTCGGCCGCCTTCCGGATCGGCATCGCCAGACTCCCCTTGGGATGCGGACAGATGGCGAAGATGTCGGCGTTGGGGTAGGCGGCGCGAATGGCCTTAAGATAGTCGAGGTAGATTTCGTGGCCGAAGTCACCATCGTTCGTGCCGTGATAGATGACAACGGCCTGAGGCTCGATCGACGGACGCCAGGGTGTACCGGCGTAGGCGTAGGGGAAGGCCTGGATCGCAGGCGGAGCGCCGATGGTGCCGATGTGGGTCAACCCCTGACCGCCGAAACCAGTAACGATTGGATACACGCCAAGCAACTTCGCCGCTTGCCATGGCCAGTTCAGAACCGGATGCTGATGATCCTGACTGGAACGCCATTCATGGATCAGACCGGTCTGCAAATCGCGGGTATCCCAACCGTCGAGACCATTGTAGAGCAGTCGCAACGACTGCGTGATCGAGTCGCCGAGAAATTCAATGGTGGAGAGAGGCGATGGAAGAGGCGGCAAAACGGCATCGGGAGATTCACAGCGAATACCCACAAACTTGCAGCCGCCGTTGAGCGTCTTCCACTGATTGGGGTCGGCGCTGGCGATGATGGTCCAGCAGCGGACCATGTGCCAGTAACCCGCGTGGGACTTGGCAGATTCAGGGACATTCTCCGCCGTCAACCTGATTGACGCGATGGCAGCGTCAAGCCGATGACGGACGAGGGGGCCGTCGTCGATCTGAATCATGAAGTCGGGAAACTGCGTCATGTCGTCAACATCAAAAACTAACTCGCAGGTTGTCCCGGGAAAGACGAATTCCAGAATCGAGCCGGAGTTGATCGTTACCGTGGGACAGCCGAGATGCCAGCGTCCGATGTATCGGAAGCCCGGATGGTCGGCCTGATGGGTGATCGTTTTACACATCATATGCTTCACACTGTTTCGGCTTATAGTAATCTGAGGTCAAGACAACTCTTCGCTATCACAACCGTGCTGTCTGGCTTGCCATAGCTCAAACGTAACCAGACCGGCAAGGCTGTCTCCGCCGGGAACACAGGTAGCGTCCGCTTTTCCGAAATCAACGACTTTCACTCGTTTGCGCATGACCAAGTCCTCTTGATTGCATCTATGGACATCGGCATCAACAATGAGTGTCCCACAATAACAACATGTATGATGATTGGCAACAGTCAGCCGGACAACTGTAGCGTCGTCAGGAGCCTTGGTTGTCGGACCCCGTTTTTCGGCGGAGCTTGAACCAGAAGAGAAACCCCTTGTCCGCTTCTTCATTTATTTCCTCGGATGTTTTGCCGTGCGGCGCGAGTTCGCATCGAACGAAGGCAACGCGGTCATCGAGGATTGTAACGGAGGTGGCGTTGGTCGAATCGACCTCCCACTCGCCAAAGTCGCCCCACTCCGCGATACCGTAGGGCATGGTGTAGTAGGATTGGATGCGATAAGTGAAGGTTTTCACGTCGCCTTCCCGCTTGGACGACCAATCGACAAGATTGGGCAGGACATCCTCGCGAGGATAAGGTCTGTTTCCGACCAGCGGGTGCTGAGCCCGGTAGTTCACAACTTGCACGGGCAGAAAATTCGGATGAGTGAAAACGAGTTGGCACTCGGCATCGTAGTAAAAGAGCGTATCCGGGAAAATCCCTGCCGAGCTGAAATTCCACTGCGGAACACCCAGAGGCATGGGCTGAGTATAGTGGACTATTGAGCCGTGGAACTTATCGCGCGTCAGGATCGTCGAGGGAAGGACTCTTCCCTTCGCCACAGACTGATAATCCGCGACGGCTTGGGGAAGGGTCATCATCCGAGCCCCCTGCTCCCTGGCATAGCGAACCCAATGGCGAATCATCCCGTACATCGCCTCAGATTCCTTCGGACCCACCCGTTCGTCCTCCTCAGAACAACTCTTACCCGGCGGGATGAAAGGACCATGAGCCTCTTCATGCAGGCAGCAGTAGATTCGTTCGTTCCACGGAAGATTGGCGACCCACTCATCGATCAAATCCTGATAGAAGGTGACGTTCTCACCCCAGCATAGATTTTTGGATCGAGCCTGCTCACCAACGTCCATGCCGAAATTGATGGCCTGTCTGAGATGGTAGCATTTGTGCAGATCGCGCAGGGTCCAGGGCGTTCCAATCATCGTGCCGTCTTCCTGCGGGGGAATGAGCGAAATCTTCGGGTTGATGTAGAACAGTCCCCACGGACAGCCCCAGTGCGTCACGCCGTCAGGACCGATCTGTTGATCGCAGTACCCCCAAGTGCCGCGAATACCCTCTGCCTGCCAACGCCTCAGCGTCTCCTCGGGCTGCCGGGGCCCGCCAACCACGGTTAATGTGGCCCAGGGAAATTGCTTCCTCCAGTCCTCAATGGTCTCCTGATGGCGAATCATGACCAGATCATCCCCGAAGCGGCGATGGTAGTCCTCGAGAATGTCTCTTTCCGCCAGAGCAGTTTCCAGTGAAAGGAGCCATGAAACCGGAGCCCCTTCGGCGTGGATAATGTCCGCAAGCTTCTGCATCGCCTCCGGCCGTGTAAACCATTGCGAGACAGTGAAGGTGAAGATAAACTTGTCGCGGTTTTTCCTAACGGTCATTTCGGGCCTTTCGCCATACGGTCTAACTGCTACCTTTGATTTTGTTCTGAACAAATGTCAACCATTCAGTCGTCTCATTACGCTCGTCAGCCATGCCGGTCGCCAAGGCCTGTTGGAGGTATTCCTGCGCTTCGGACCACAAACCGGCCTGCATCGCCTCCTGGGCCTTGAACAGAAGCGGCAAAGCCTGAATGCGAACCGCGCAGTGTTCCCCATACGCCTTGAATCGCCCCGCTTCCGGCAAATCTTTATCTGAAAGGGATCGAATCTCTTTGATCAGCGGTCCCATTTCCTCGGCCGCCCGACCAAACAGGACAATCCGCCGCCTTCCCTTTTCCCCGAGATCAGTCGCTAACTGCCAACGGAACCGCGGCACCTGTCGATTCCATCCCAACCCCCAGGCATCGGTCGATCGATTCCATGGGAAACAGAACACCAGGGCCTGAAGAGGGTTCAACACGCTATTTAGACGATCCCAACACTGTTCGCCCTTCGCCGCCTGCGATTCGCCAAACGCCCACCGATAATAATCACGGCGATAGGCTACCGCGTCGAAATTCATATCCTCAGCCATCCGGGCCCACAGGGCGCCATTCTGATAGGCAACCCATTCCATATTCTGTTCACTTTCGGTGTTCCACGGGATCCACAGCAGGAACATTTTGTCTATCCCCAGCCGTTTGAACTCCCGAAAATCCTCCGCCATCGCCGACACGAACACCGGACAAAGATTCGACAGCATGAACGTATCGGTGTGCATGGAGAAGATGTACGCCCCTTGAGGATTCCGGCTGCAGTAGTCCTGCAAAAAGCCGTGAAAGCGTCGATGCCCGGGCTCGGGGTTTTGCGCCAAGGGGATCGTCAGGTCTTGGCCCCAGAAGGCGAACAGCGTCGGCAGATCGTGGTGCTCAGTCGGCACCTGCAAGGTCCGCGTCGCGTTCTCCACCGTCAGCGGTCTTTCCTGACTATCGAAGTTGTAGGCTTCCTGATAGATCTCCACGCCCGGCAGTTCCGCCTGAACGCATCGGCGAATGTGCTTGATGGCGTTTCCATACAGAACCATGAACGGCTTGTCCCGGCATCGCTCACACCGGCAGCGTGCGCCACCGTCCCCCGGCCAGATGCTCAGGCGTGTCATTTCCGGAATCTGCTTCAGAAAAGCGATCACATTACGGGTACATTGTTCCAAGGCTTCGGAATTCGAGTAGCAGAAATTGTCGCCCGTGTACTTTCCGCGAACGCGTTGACCGTCGACCTCCGGAAACCACTCCGGATGCTGGTCATAGTACTTCTCCCCGTTCAGGAAATAGCACATGGAGTGTCCGCTGCCTTCCAGCGTGAGCCCGCGAACACGAACAGCCTGGCGAATCGCGGCGGCATCGACCCAGTCCGTGCTCCCGTCCCATCGCCACAGATCCATGCTGAACGCATTGAACCGATTCTTGGCCGCCCAATCGACCAAGGCCACGTTCATGGTCAATTCCGCCCGAAGAGTCCGCACGGCGAAATCGGCAGTGCGATCGATTCGCAGGTCCAAAGGGACCTCAATACAGCGGCATGTCGGCACACACTCGAAATCCGGCGAGAAAAACCGAACGCCGCAAACTTTCTCCAGAAAAGCATAGGCCCCAAACAGGACGCTCCGCGGATTTGACCCCGTGATTATGACGTCGTTACCTTCCGCAGCAACAGTGTGGGCATCTCGCTCCTCCTCAAATCCGGTCACGTTCAGACGAATGGCCGGGCCGGACCTCCTGCCGACAATCGGCAGTTCCACGCCCGCGACCTGTCGAATGTATTTCTGAATCTCCGCGGCGGCGAAGCAGACCGTCTCTCCACCTTCGGCGACAATCTGATATGCGAACTGACCATTTTCACATAACATCAGAGCGGACATCGTCATCTCCATTTCCAGACAAAGGATTGGTCATTTTCTGTCCTGACGTGCAGGCGGAAATAATACGGCGTGGCCCCGGAGATTTCAAGGCCACGCCGAATCCATTTGTATGGACTATTTCACGCCGAGTTCGTGCGAGCCGGCGGGAACATCGATACCAACCAGTGTCCACTGCTTCCATTTCTTCTGCACCGCGGCAGAAATCGGTTTGCCGTCGAGGGTGAATTTGGGTGACTTGATGCTGTCGTTGACAGTCAGCTTGATCTTCGCGCCTCCCTGCGGCACGTCGAGACGGATGATCGCGCCGGACGACTCGTCCCATGCGGCATGACTGATGTACGCGGGCGACCAATCGATCAGGCGGACGGGACAATCCCAGGAAACCAAAGCGGCGACGACGTGAGAGTCACGAAGCATGAAACTGCCGCCTCGGTAACCGTTCAGGAGTTCCTCCGCGCTCTTGCGGAGATCTCCGCCGAGATACGTTCTCAACATAATATGCGGCATGACGCGAATGTCATCGTGGGCGCGGAAGCCCGCATTCGGACAGACTTCAACGAAATTCTTCTCCCACGCGTTGATGTCCTTCTCACAACCCTTGATAAACAGATCCAGGTTTTCAGGCTGGGCGCTTTGCGGACCGATGCATCCGGTTCGCCACCACGGGTCGCCCGGTTCAAAGTTCTTGAATTGATTGGAAACCGAATTGAAAGACGCAACGAAACGTTCGCCGAACCCGCTGCACTGTCCGCCGCCGCGAAGCTCCTGATGTGACAACTGCAGACCCCACTCGCGGAAACCCCATTTGGCGACCATGGGCACTGCAGCCTTGGCGAGCAGATACGCGGACAGATCCTTCTGATACGGCGTACCCAAACGTTCCGAGAGGAAATAGAAACCGATCAGCCCGGTATACCCCGCGGTGGGCATATCGCCGTGATACAATTCGCCCGCTTCACGCGCTCCGGGACTCATCAACGCCCACGAATGCAGGGCCTCCCAGTAACTGTACATCGAGCGGATGGTAGGCCAGTACTTCGCCATCGTGTCCCACATGGCGGCGTACTTGGCGTGGGTGTAAATACCGTAGAGAACCAAACCCTGCCAGTAGTCGATGTCCGCCGCCTGATCGCCGTTGATATCGTACTCCGGCGCACCCCACATGGTGCAGGCAACGTATTGAGCGCCGGTGACCGGATCGTGGCGATAGCGATAGTTCGCGGGGAAAAGCGCGCTGAGGACTTGCTTGCTGGTCAGCGCGCGGAATCGTGAACGCATATCGTCGGGCATGAAATTGGCCGTCCGCCACCCACCCGCCGAAAAGTCGTGCGCGGCGCCATGGGGAAAATTGCTAGGCCCGAGATTGGCGGGATTCTCCGCCCCGCCGTATCGCGTCTCAATCTCTTGGGCGGAAAGTGAGTGGATAACTGCACTGTGGAACGGCTTGTTGGACGGCGTCTCTTTCACCGCCAACGGGAAATAATCCCAAACGTCGGGAATGGGAAGTCGGTAATCGACCTCGGTACCCTTGCGAGCCAGGTACGGACCCCACTTGGTGATGATCTTCAGATCGGTAACGTCTTTGATGCTGTCGCGGGGAATATAGCCTTTCCGAGCCGAATACGACACCAGCGGCGGCAACGGCGAATACGGCTGGGGCTTGGTGTTCCAGTCGTCCGACCAGGGCAGAAACTCAATCGTGTCATGAATATTCACCCAGCCGTCGGCCACAGAAAAAGTCTCGTTACACTTAAACGGATACGCCGCGAGCAGGCCCGCGAATTTGGAGAGCTGGCTGACCGGAATCGACAATGGCTTCTGCGACCATTCCTTCATGAGATTCACAGACAGCACGACCGCGCCGAACGGCGTGCCAATGGCAATCGTCCCCACGCCGTCCTTGCGATGAACGACAAGTCCATCCGCCGTCCACTCAAACCGATCAGGCCGACGCTGGAAGACGACGATGACAGGAACTTCCGGCGTACCGTCATTGGCCAGCAAGACCATCCAATTGCTCTTCATCTGCTTCGGGTCGAGTCCGGCGTGGGGAACAAGGATGCGAGCGCCCAGCATGCCGGGCAGGACAACGGCAGCCGGTCCCTTCTCCTTCTTTCCGTCCTGGAAGGAGAAAACGAACGACGGCGAATTGGTTTCCATCTGAACGCCCACTGCCAGAGTGCTGTAACGGAGTTCCTGGAAGTACTCCTGGCCGGACTTGGTCTTCACATTCCTCCGCCAGCGAACACTGGTCCAGTCGGCGTCCACTTTGTCCTTGGCGTAGGCGCCTTTGTCGACTTCGTACTCAAATTGCTTGGCGATACCCGCCCGGTTGATGATTTCTCCCGTTTTCTTGTCTTCATCGCCCTTCTGAACGATCTTTACCTGCGGGGCAATGGCGTCGGGAATCCTGTAGTTGAACTGGAAGCTCTCATTATCAGGCCGGCCGGGCTTGAAGTAGTACCAGGACCGCTCGATGCAGTTGAAACTGACATTGTTGATCAATAGGCCGTTGGGCTCGTATCGCCAGGCGAAATGTCCGCCGTTATTCTTCACCGCGCCGGGCCAGACTGTCTTTCCGCCTTCCTTCGCGACCGGTTCAGGGTCCTTTTCCCACGGAAGAACGGTCTTGTCGGCATTGACCCACTTAATATCGACGCCGGCAATCCCGTCGTCCTTCTTGCCGTCGATGGTGAGATCACATTGAGTGACGTACCAGAACCGCATGGGATTGGGCGGCTCGCCAACTTTGACGTTCTTGAAATCGGCCGATCCGAGCGTAGCGGTGATCTCCGGCTTCGCGTTCGTCGCCAGTTCCGCCCGCCAGACGCTTTTGTCCATGCTCGTCACATCCAGCAGCAATTTTTCCGGTACGTCCGATGAAAAATGAATCGATAATTCCACCCCGACCGTATGAAGATCGGGGGCATTGTCGATCGGCGGTTTCCAGACCGCGGCGGTGACGGGAATCGTGAAAATTAAGGCGAAAAGGACAAACAAAGCACGAAGCATGTGCGTCTCCTGTTTATAGGTTGTTCTAGGTTAACGTTATGGGTGAAAGATGGTGGGCATAACCCACCCTGCAAGCGATAAAGCAAAACTAAGGCACAGGCAAAGGATCTCGCCAATACCAGCCATAATAACTGGTAAACGTCTCAGGTACTTCTGGCCAAATAATATCGTATATCATCGTATAGGATTGGATATGCCCGTCCAGAAACAAAACATTGATTCGCGACTCCCCGTAGTGCGATACAGCATTCATCGCGTACCAGTTCCTCCACCAGAGAATGAAATTTACATTCTCTTCCCATTTACCCAGTTCATTATCCACGAGCTGACCGTCAATGCCGGATATCGCCGCCCAGTTTTCAGTCATATATCCGGTTTTATCAGGCGGATACGGACTTGCCGCATCGTCATACGTCCGCCATCGACCAAAAGAACTCGGTATAAGAAAACCGTTCAGTGAATAACTGCGTAAATTTTCTTCTTTCGATCCGTATCTCGGCCGATGGGAAGGGCAGCGAAAAGTTTTTGGTTCAGGAATAATTTGATCTCGAATAAGACCGCTACTCCACGTTATACCCCATCCGTCGTTGATGCGTTTAACATCCTTATACACCAGAGACGGCATCAGCCAGCCGTTCTGCGTGTTGATGTATTCCTGAAATCCCAGGTTGATCTGGCGCATGTTCGTCGAACACATCACCAGCTTGGCCTGTTCGCGGGCCTGGGCAAGTGCCGGCAGCAGCATCGCGATCAGGACGGCGATGATGGCGACGACGACCAGAAGTTCGATGAGGGTAAAACCGGAGAATTTCTGATTTATGATTGCCGATTTATGATTGAAGAGCTTCGCCGGGTTGTTTGTTTGATTCAGTTTCATATCCATTTTCTCCTTCTTAAATCATCAATCAG
>CAZLZE010000030.1:0-43238 GCA_964563935.1 uncultured Phycisphaerae bacterium
CCACGCAGATCTACACGCACCTGACTACTTCGAAGCTCAAGGAGAGCTACGACCAGGCGCATCCGCGGGCGAATGAAGAAAACTGGAGGACACAGCAGCAGGAGGAAACGGCTTTAGGTAAACCTGTCCTGGGAGGTAACGGCGCCATGGAACATCCGGGTGGCGTCAACCAAGGAGAGAACTGACGGAGGCAAATCCGGTGAGAGTGGCAGCGACTGACGAGAGAGCGCTGTTGAATTTTGGCCGGTTTTAAATAAATCGGCGAGCACCTCGGAGGCGGGCTGTTGGAAACCCCAAACAGCCCGCCTTGAGTTTTTACCACAAAAGATCTTGATTAATTCATCTGAAATGGTATGATGTAGTGAGCGATACATACACCATGGGTGTATGTAATTAGAGAGGTACGGACGATGCCTGTTGTGACAAAATCGGAACAAGTCTACCGTGAGCTTAAGCATCGCATTACATCGCTCGGACCGAGCATGCCGATTCCATCCGTTCGGGAGATGATGCGGGAATATGGGATCAGCCAAGTGACGGTCGAGCGAGCGCTACGGATGCTGGCGCAGGAAGGGCTGATTGCCAAGGCGCCTTCGGGACGGCGACATATTGTCTGCAAGGGTGGCTCAAAGTCCCATGTGTGTGTCAAGACAGTTGGGCTGGCGTTTCCGGATTATCCGTCTCCGATTTACGAGATTTTGATTTCATTTCTGTCTCGGAAGGTGCAGGATGCGGGGATGGCCTACCGGTTGATCCGTTACGATTGGCAGGAACGCATTCTGCGACGGCTTCCGCGGGAGACCGTGGACGGTCTGATCATTATGCCCGTATCCACCATGCTCGAGCCGGAGGATCTGATTCGTGTCAAGGAGTTCGGTGTTCCGATCGTCCATCTGTATCACGTTATGCGGGGGATATCGCAGGATTATGTCAGCCCGGACGAGGAAATGGGGGGGGCGATCATCGCAAATCATCTGATCCATTTGGGGCATCGTCGGCTGACGATTCTTATCGCCGAGCCACGAAGCGTGATCATGGACGAGCGCGTGGCTGGATTCATGAAGCAAGCCAGATTGTCGGGAATCGAAGACGTTCAAGTGCTTGACTGTCAGACGCAGTCGGGTGAGAGTTCGATCGAGAAGGCCTATGCGACAGTTCGAAGAAAAGTGCGGGCGGGGCTGGATTTTACGGGGCTGTTTGTGGTCAGCGACCACGGGGCGTTGGGGGCTATGAAGGCCTTACATGATGAAGGAATCCGGATCCCGCAGGATGTAAGCGTGGTGGGTTTCGACGGGTTAAGCGAGTCGGCCTACTATCATCCGGCGTTGACGACGAAGAAGGCGGATTTTGAGGAATTGGCAGACGCAGCCGTGACGGTGATTCATCGCCGGCTGCAGGGCGAGACGCAAGATGCCATTCAGATTATGCTCACGCCATCGTTACGAGTTCTGGAGTCCACGGGGCCAGTGCGAAAGTAGAGGTCAAGCCATGAAGAAGCGAGGATTTACCCTGATCGAGTTGCTTGTGGTCGTCGCCATCATCGCTGTGCTGATTGCGATCCTGCTTCCGGCCCTGGCAAAGGCGAGGCAGACCGCGATGGATGTTGGATGTGCATCAACGCTTTCGCAGACGGGGAAGCTCTTCGTCATGTTCTGGGACGATAACAACGGAGTAATCCCGATGGGGGGATATTGGTCGGGTAAGTGGGAGTGGTGGTGGCCGGTATGCGTGCTCCCGCCCGCGGCCGTGCACACGACGGAAACGGGGGCGGAGGTATCGTGGTCGGGGAAATTCCTGTCGTGCTCCGCGGCGGAACGCGAGTTCGGCCCGCTCTGTCTGTCATACGCACTGAACTGTACGCAGCACAATCTTGGCGGAAGCGAGTACGATCCTGTAACGGGCATGCAGGGGTTTCAGTTCCGCACGGGGAAGCTCTCGAAGATTCAGAATCCTGACCGATGTCCGCTTTTGGTGGATGCATGGCAGTTTCCGGGACAGCAATACGCGTACAATACGTATGCACAGTTCTTCTGGCCGAGCATGTTGGACGGAAATCCGCCGGCCCGGCATGGAGCGCCGAACACATCAAACTGTGTGACCTTTGACGCATCCTCAGTCTACAGCCAGGGTGGATTCTTCAATATTCTGTTCTTTGACGGTCATGTCGGCAAGAACCAGAGCGTTCCCTCGAATTGGCGAGGGGCAACGCGTGAAGATATGTACTAATCAACCACGAAACGAACTACGGAGAGTCACATGAGAATTCCCTATCTACTGAGTACGCTGCTTTTCTGTTTGTCCACTCTGGGAGCTTCGCAGAATCAGGAGGAGTTGACACTTTCCTGCAAGACGGGGCAATTGGTATTCTCTGCGGAAAACGGGCAGATTCTTCGTCTGACGGATGCGAAGGGGACGCTGCTGGCTGGTCCGTCGTACGGGGCTGACCTGTGGACGGCGGGACCCGGGATTAATGAGCGGAATTTCGGATGCTGGGGCGCCGATCCACCGGTGGGGCAACTCAAGCGGGTTATCCATTCGTCGATTTTCCAGCGGCACCACAAGACGTTTTCATCTTTCTGGGACGAGGCCAGGAAGACACTCACATTCGTCTACAACAGCGAATATCAGCCGGTGCGCGTGAAGATGGAGATATCGGCGACCGAGGATGGGTTCCGGTTCGTGCCGTGGATCAGCGTCGATGGTCCGCAGTCAATGGATTTCCAGGTTGCGCAACTGCTCCTTGACTATAAGACCGTCGAGCGATTCCACGTGCCGAACGATTTTGCCGTGGCGCTGACGTCGAAGTTTTTTCAGGAAGGACGAAGCTTTTCGTTGCGGTATCCGGTTGGCTTTGGAGACATGATGTTCTGGACGCGTGGCGACAAGGCAGGTCCGGTGGCGATTTACCGATCGGAAGCGGAGAAGGTTCTGATGCCATCGTCGGCCACGGTGACGGGCGGAGGGGCGGATCCCGACGCGGCGAGGCTGCCGGTTACGTTCTACCGGACCTACCATTTCTATACTCCGGATAAGAGCTGGGTGCGCTGCCCGCAGTTCGACATTACGGTAGGAACCGATATGCGAACGATCAGCCGGCGGTACGCGGAATTGCGCCAGCTCGGACCCAAACTCTCGGAGAAACTGCCGAAGGAGTTGTATGAAAAGCTCATTCGCAGCATGATCATTAAATACGGATCGTCAACGATGTCCGGAGTGGCTGCGGCGGCACAAAACGATTTTGACAATCAACGAAAGAATTTGCACCGGTACCCGAGTCCCGCAGTCATTCATATCATCAGTTATTTGTACTACGGGTTTGATCGGGGCTATCCGAATTTTCTCCCCCCGGCGCCGTCGGGCGGCGGCCCGCAGCCTTTTGCCTCCTTGATCGAGGAAATCCACAAGCAGGGTAAACTCTGGATGCCGCACACGAACCCAACCTTCTGGAACATGGAGCCCAAGGATACGAACAGGACACCCTACAAGCACGGGACGGACCTGTTTCTGAAGGATCGATACGGGAATTTCTGCTACAACAGCGGAACGTACGAAGGCACCGCTGGCGGACGAATGGTTAGTCCGATGCACCCGACGGTCGTGAAGGTGCAGCAGGAGGCGATGACGGAATTCGTTCAGCAGTGGAAGACCGATCTGGTGTTCTGCGATCAGTTGGCGAATCGCTGGGGCGACATGGACTACAACAAGACGACCGGCTATCCGCCGCACGGATACATTCAGCAGTTAACGGATCTGGCGGCGACGCTGAAGAAGATTGTACCCTTGTGCATGGAAGGCGGGTTTGACTGGCAGGTGCCCAATGCGACCATATTCCATTCGTTGAGCTGGCCGATGGCCGGTGATCCCGCTGCCGAGACGGACTACAACGCACGCTACGGCAAGGGCTGCTGGGAATGGTCGCCCATGTTCATGTATGCGGTGCATGATCGGGTGATGACAAGCCTGCACAACCTGGGCGATAAGGTGGAAAATGCTCAACGGCTTTCGTCGATGTTAGTTCATGGTTACACGATCATGTCGAACATCGGCGATGGCGACTGCGATACGATCAAAGACGACGATCCGCGGATGCGCTGGTTGTGGTGGCTTGACGCCATGCAGAAGAACATTTGTGCTCGATACCTCGGCCAGGAACTTCTGCAGTTCCAGTATATCGACAAGTACGTCGTTGAAACGAAATACCCAAACCTTCGGATCATCACGAACCTGACAGGCACGCCGTACGAACTGAAGGACGAGAAAGTTACGCTAGCCCCATTTGGCTACTTGGTGACGAGTGACGATGGTGCGCTTCGAGCAGGGCACGTGCTGAAGGCGTACGAGCGGACGTACACGTCCGGGATCAGCTTCATCCGAAGCGCGCAGAATGGGAAGATGGAAGTCTGGCTGCACGGAGAGAAGCCGGGAACTGTGACGCTGCCGGATGCGGCGGGAACACTTCAGGATTGGACCATTCCGACCGTCCCGCAAAAGCAGCCGTTGAGCCCCACTGCAAAGAGTACGTGAAATCAGGCATATTGATTGAGATCCAGGGGATCGGTACAATCAGTCCCATTGTACTGATCCCTTGCGTTTTGTGTGGAGACGGTGATGATTAACTTCACGATCCAGGAGCGAACGACGGAACCGTTGATAAAGTCCGATCGGCCGTGGGAAGATTTCTCCGTTGCGTACTGCAACGTGATCAAGGAGGGCGATACGTGGCGGATGTGGTATGAGTCGACGGATCACACCTACAAGACCGATTCCGACATCCAACTGAACTACGCGACGTCCAAAGACGGCATTCATTGGGAAAAGCCGGAGTTGGGGCTGCGAGAGTATCAGGGAAGCAAGAAGAACAACATTCTGATGCTCGGTGGAAAGGAAGAGGGGGGTGGTCATGGCCACACGGTTTTCATCGACGAGCAGGCACCGGCGTCTGAGCGATACAAGATCGTTCTGTCACGCTGGGTGGAAGGAAAGGCGTGGGTTGTGTTCGGGGGAACGTCGCCGGATGGACTTACGTGGACCATTTTCAAAGATCCGATCCTTGGGGAGAATTCCGACACGCAGACGGTGTGTTTTCGGGAAGGCAAAAAGTATCGGATGTGGGTCCGGATGTGGTCGGAAGGGGTGTTCAAGGGGAAACGAACAGTAGGATATACCGAGTCGGAGGATTTCAGAACGTTTCCCGAGCCGGTGGAGATTTTCGCTCCGGACGCGCAGGACCCGGAAGACCTGCATTTCTACAACAGCGCCACAACGAAATTGAAAGACGATCTGTATGTCATGTTTCCGACCGCGTTCTACAAGATTGAAGACGTGGCGTTCCCGCACATGGCGTATAGCCGGGACGGCAAGACGTTTGAACGCGTTGGACGAGAGCCCATCTTCAAAGGCGGTCCGAAATTCGACAAGTATGGTATCTATGTGGCTCCCGGCGCGGTTCCCGGACCGCGGCCGAATACGTGGTGGTTCTACTACATCGGCAGCAATCTGCATCACGATGGCGCAAAAGTAGAAGACACGTGGCATGACGGCGGCTATGGCCGATTCCTCGTTTGCCTCGATTCGTGACGGTGAACACAAAGTTACGCAATACGCTCCTGGGACCTGTTTGGATGCCTCTGTGTCAATCCCATCCGAGTTTCCTGAGAATGTCCTTGGCCTCTTCAACGCTGGGTGCCCAGGTGTGAATCAGCAGGCCCTCGGGCTTGAGATTCTCCAGAATACCGGGAATTTCCGACGGCTGAGGATACACCACGATCGCCTTACCCTTGGCTTGAATCTTCCGATACAGATCGAACCACACTGAGACAGGTTTGTTCTCATACCGGGCGCCGCGGACCCACTGGATGGCGTTGAGGCGGGGGATTTCCAGGATTGCGTCGAGGTGCTGGAGGCATTCCACACCGTCGAGATGGTAGATGGAGTAGTCCAGGTGTTCGGCCTCCCAGACCAGTTCGTCTAGAATGAACTCTCTGAACATCGGGCTGGACACCAGACAGCTGAAATCGCTCTGTACGGGGAACATCGTTCCCGGGGCCCATGTGCCCGTCCAACTGGGTGTACCTCGCTGACTATCCTTGACCATGTCCCAGTAGTCGTCGAACACTTCTTCCCAAGCTTGATAGAGCATTTTCATGGCAGCCTGAACGCCATCCGGATGGTCCACGAGGTCCATGGAGGCGACTTCCGGTCCGCCGCGAAGCACGGCCAATGCGTCGAATCCGCCGTGGAGATCCGTCGGCATGACGCAATATCGGCCATTGTTCCGCTGGGCTGCTTCGAGGGTGAGGCTGACGATCTTGCGATAGAAAGGGTTGGACTTGTCCAGCTTTAGCTTGGACAGGTCTGAGTAGTCCTTCAGGAGCGGCGAGGACCAGTCGATCCAGGAGGTCCCGGGCGAGTCGGGGGAGAATTTGAGGTCCGCGCCGAAAAAGGCGGAAAAAACGTCTGGGCCGAGATTGGGATTGAAGATCGGAACGGCCATCCCGCCGTAGAACGTGTTATTATATTCGGTCTCGAAGCGGGCGACGACTTCGGCCGGTGATGCGGTATGGACAAAATAGGGTTCGCAATAAGGAAGGGCCTGCGCGTTCTTGTCGATCGGCGCGGTGATGGAAATCGCGACGCGATCCAGCATCTCACCCGCCCACCACGCCTTCCAATAAGGTTCAATTCGTGCGAAATCAACGGCATTGTTCATGGCCATCTCCTGAAACAAAGAAAACCGCGTTCGTCTTTCAAGTTATCATTTTATTGGAATGTGGGGGAATGTCTTCTCATATGTCTTGCCATTTGTTATCATATTTTGTCGTTATGCGAGAAGATCTTAAGCTGCCCCAAAACCTGCAGGGTTTCGTGACCAAGGGATATTCCTATCACCGGATGGTATCTCCCCATCGCCACGACGAACTGGAACTGAACGTGGTTCTCCGCGGAAATTCCAGTTACTTGCTGGATACCCGACGCTATTTTCTCGGCCCGGATACGATCGTCTGGCTGTTTCCGCAGCAGGATCACATCTTGTTGGACTGCTCAGACGATTTCGAGATGTGGATCGTGGTCTTTCAACCGGCCATGTTGCGGCTTATCTGTACATCGCCTTCCTATCAGATTTTGACTGAAGGCAACCCTTCCGGTTATTTCTGCAAACGAATTGGGTCTTCGCAAACGGCGAGACTGGATGGACTACTGTCGAATCTGTCGCCAGACGACAATGATGTCGTCCTGTTCAATACAGGGCTGAGCCACATCCTGGCCTTGGCATGGTCCATGTATTGCGCCACCACCCAAATCCCTCCAAATGCTGATATCCATCCGGCGGTCGAGAACGCCGCATACCTGCTGAAGAAGGACCCGTTGACCGGCGACTTAAAGTCCCTGGCCTCACAGGCGGGGTTGAGTCCCGGCCGGCTGAGCCGACTATTCAAGCAGCAGATCGGAGTCTCAATGGTCCAGTTCAGAAACCGCCTTCGCATCGAGCGGTTCCTCCAGATCTACCAGAAAGGGCGGCGTCGGAACATGATGCAGACGGCACTGGACGCCGGTTTCGGAAGCTATCCCCAATTCCATCGGGAATTCGTCCGCATCATGGGGCGCAGTCCAGCCGAGTTCCGCCGCCAGAACCGCCTCTAGCAATACGCCCGTCATCCACATATCTCCCGTGTCCCCCTGTCTCTAAATATCATAACTCCCTTTTGCAGCTTGCCTTCCATCCACAAAAGAAACAGTCATGCTCACCCGGGTTCCGATAAAAGAGTAAAGTTATCAGACCTGATATGCCGATTTACAGACTAAGTAAGGGTAGGTATCAGCTCCAGGATGCAATACCGGCTGAACTTACGAACCAGGGGATGAAGACAGGGTTTTAGGGATTGGCTGGTTTTTGTAGGTAAGGAGACCTCGTGATGATGAAAGTCATATCCATAGCCAACCAAAAAGGTGGTTGCGGGAAGACAACGGTAGCGATTAACCTTTCGGCGTGTCTGAGTGCCTACGGCAAGAGAACGCTCCTGGTCGACATGGACCCTCAGGGACATTGTGCTCTCGGTCTGGCTGTACCGGAGGATCAGATTGAGTTGAGCATCTACGATGCCTTAACCGCCTCCGAGGAACGCCCGCTGGAGTTGAACCGGATCGTATGGCAGATCGGAAAAAACTTCGACCTTGCCCCGTCGGGACTGGAACTCGCGGCCTTCGAGCAGCAGTTCGCGGGTGTTCCCGGGCGGGAGATGCGATTGACGGAAGTACTGGAGAAGGTTCAGGACCTGTACGACTACTGCATCATCGACTGCCCGCCTTCGGTGGGTTTGCTTACGTTCAATGCGCTCCGTGCCTCGCAGGGTGTGATTGTTCCGGTCGAAACAGGATATTTCTCCCTTCATGGCCTGGGCCGGCAACTGGAAACACTGGATCTGTTGAAAAAACAGTGCGGTCATGAACTGGCCGTCAATGTGGTTGCGAATCTGTACGACGTTCGGACAAAACTCGGCCGAGAAATGCTGGCAGAGATGCGAAAGCGGTTCGGCGAGCTTATGTTCAAGACCCATGTGAATTTCAATACGAAGATCAAGGAAGGGTCATCGATGGGTCAAGCCATCAGCGAATACGACCCTGCCAGTATTGGGTACAAAGATTTCTCGGCCTTGGCAATGGAGGTGATCGAGACGTACGAACCGGCATCAGTAAACTCGGGTACCCCCGCGGTGGATCTGGTGGCGAAAGCGGAGGAACTGTCCAAGCGGGCAGCCGATCTCCTGGCCGAGTCCGCGGTAACCCTCGGCGAGGAACCCAAGGTCGTACAGGAAGCTCCGGTCGAAGCGAAAATCGCCATGGCCTATGGTGTCACCCGTACGCCGGAAGGCGTTCGGTTCCTGGCTCATTGCCCGAACGCCAGCTCTGTGAACGTGGCGGGCGATTTCAACAACTGGTCGTCGGAATCAACGCCGATGAACCGGCTGAGCGGGGAATTCGGCGACGACTGGGAACTCGCCATACCTCTCTCTCCCGGGCGCTACCGCTATCGCTTGGTTATCGATGGTGTGTGGCAGCATGACCCGCACAATAACTATGTTGAAAGCAATCCTTACGGGGAATTGAATTCGGTCGTCGAAGTTCAGTAGGAATATCTATGGCAAATGATAGGGAACCGAGCCGGTTCTCCACGATGGCGCATCTGTTTTTGTCCGACCTCCGCGAAGCGAAAGGTGACTCGGCAGACAATAAGGGCGAGGATACTAGCGGACATATCAGACGGGTGGGACCATCCGGGAGAGTATTTTCACGACCTGTATCTCGGATGGACGAATTGCCGGAGGAAACGGTTCAAGCGAAGATGACGAAAGAAGAACCGGCGATGCACCCTCCGGAACCTGTCGCTGAGGCAGAATGTCCTTCCTGCGAGTTACCCGCTGATGAGGAACCGCAGGAGTCCGATGCCGCCGACAAACTGCATGTCCTGGGGGTCTATTGCAGCCATCTTCACTGGGAAGGTAACAAAGCACTGGCTGAGTTTGCCCGATTCCTCGCCGGACAAGGCAAACTGGTGGGCGTCCTGAAGCTGGAGGCCTGGTCGGTCAGCGCACGTGTCTACTTCCGACACACTGATGCACCCAAAATGCCGTCCCTCGACACGCGGACCCTGGAACCTCAGGAATATGGCGAGGATATGTCCGCTGAAACGCTGGCAACGGGCGATCTGGCGTCGGTCTCGGGCATTTGGGATCAGCTTGAGGCGATGCGGGAGAAACTGGATTACATCCTCATCAGTTGGGGGCCTGAATTCGGGCGATTCGAAGAACAAATCCAGCGTGTACTGGACAGTGTGTGCGTGATTGCCACGCCGGAACGCAAGCATCTGGTCAGTTCATACCAATTCCTCAAGAGCCTGAGCGGGCGCGAGCTGGCGAAACCTCTGGGGTTGTTTGTCGCGGATGTGGGTAGTTTCACCGAAGCTCAAGGGGTGTTCACGAAATTGGCTAAGACGGTCCGCGATTTCGCGGGGCTGACGGTGGAGAACTATGGCTATTCGCTGTCCGATGGCGCCGTTGTGCAGGAATTCTTGTCGCGAACGGAGCTTCGAGATCAGCCTGAAACGTGGTTTGATGGACTTGAGAACTGGCTGGGTCTCAGCCGGAAAAACAATACATCCAAGGAAAGGTCCGAACCTGGCATGATCAAGGAAACATCGAGCAAGACGAATGAACCGGTACGCCCGGTGACTCCGAGCAAAGTTCCCGCGAAAGTGACCGGAGATGACAGTGAAGTGCTGATGGTTGAGGCGGATCTTGGAGTGGGCAAGCTCGCGGAAGTAATCGGCGAGAAGATGTTCCCCGAGGGCGAGGTGACGACGGATTCCCTCACCGGATTTCTGCGATCCCTCGGACTGAATTGCGCCAAATTTGGCCTGGAGGACGGTAGGGGTGTCCTCGTGTGGGTATTGACGGCGGGTCAGGACACGACCGTTCCGATCTGGGCGGCGGAACACTATCCTGATCACCGGGAACAGCTCGTTCTGATCACGGATCAGCCGTTCGGCCAGATCGAAAAAATGTTCTGGCTGAAGCATTTTGAGCGGGTGGATGTCCGGCGGGCCATCCGCGGAAAATTCCAGGGCAAAGACGTCCTTATCATCGGTCAATAACGCGCGTCCGGCATGAAACACTGATGATTTTCTATCGACAGAGGCGCCAGGCTGAGACTGGTTTCAGGGCCTCCCCAAAGAGCCGCGATCGTGAGGGAGAGAGCGTCCGTTTTGAGTAATGAAGCGGATGCAGGAACAAAAAGAAAGGCAGAGGATTTTGGGTCCTCTGCCTTTTTCGTTGGTCTTCAGAAGATATCGCCGAGCATTACTGCGTCGTCGGTCTTCCCAGGATCAGATACGCACGACCAGACTGTCGTTTGAGGTCGCTTGTACTGATCGTCGGGCAGCCGATCAGGAAGTCGCCTCGCCCGTCGCCGTTGGCGTCGCCGGCAGCGGAGATCGCCTTGATATGATCGCCCGCGTTCTCACCGCAGAATACGGCTCCGGGGATGACCGTTCCGATCTTGGACGCATCCCAAACGCCGTCGGGCTGATTGTCTCCGTCGTAGTCGACGAAGTATCCAACGAGCGTACCGCCGACGATCTTCTTCTTGATGATGTTCGACCTGCCGTAGATCAGGTAGACCTTTCCGCATCCGGGCTTGGCGGTGGTGCCGGCATCGGGGGCGGCGATGAGGATATCATCCAGACCGTCGCCGTTCACGTCGTTTACACAGCACACTCGCGTTCCGAACTTGTCGCCCGCGACCTCACCCTCGAAGATGAGTCCGGGGATGGCCGATCCGACGGTACTGTTGACGTCGGTATCGAGGAAGTCGCCGAGCAGGCCCTTCTTGCCCAGTACGATCATAACCCGTCCCTTGCCGCCGCTGGCGTTGGGCTGGGCGATCATGAAGTCCGCCAGGTTGATCGTCTGACCCGCGTTGTCGGGATCAGGCTCGGCGCCGTTGAAGTTTCCGACGGCCTGCATGGCCTTTCCCAGTTCCCCGCCCGCCACGGTGCCCGTGATCTTCACACCGAGGATCGGAACATCGAATCGGGGACCCAACTCGCCGGGCACGGGCACTTCGACGTTAAAGGCCGCCAGATCAATCGCGTTGACGCGATAGCCGAAGTTGGATCGGCCGAGGACCAAGTACACAACGCCCGAACTGGAATTCATGGTCGGTGCGGCGACGACGAAGTCGTTCAGTCCGTCGCCGTCGTAATCGCCATTCTCATATCGGCTGAAGTCTCCGGGGTTCGGGAACCGTCCCAAGCCCGTGGCGGATGACAGCCTGGCATAGGCACACGGTCCGAGAATGTTGATCACGGAGGACGTTCCATCCACGTTTTGCGGAGTGCCGGAAACCGAAAAGTCCACAGGCGGGCTGGTAGTGATATGTCCGATCCCGGTTGGCAAACCTGTTCGACGGTCAAAGGCGTCGGAGAGAGTAACCACTCCTGCTTCTCCTCGTATCGCATAGTTCGTCGGAGCAGTGTATCCGGTGACAGCTTGCCGTTCGGAACCGATCATCAATCTCGGATGCCCGGAACCCATAATATCAGGCATGATCGCCAGATGAGATCCAAAGGCCTGACCTGGCCTGTCCGATACGACCATCATCGTGCGGGACGGACTGGGATCCACCGGGGATCGCCAGGGGTGGAATTCCGGCATGCCTTCGGGCACGGGACCGCTCGGAGAATCCGGAGCGCCCATCGTATCATCCGCCGTGGGACTTCCGACACGGGCCAGATCGTAGATCCTGTTGGGGAACTGGCTCAATTTGTCGCTGGTGAGCAGATACACGGCGCCACGATCGTTCGTGTCCTTGGTCCAGGTTATCGCAGGTTGATTGACCGGTATGGGCGTCCCGTTGGGGTCGAGTACAGTGTCATCCGTGTAGATGCTGATGGTCAATTTGTACCCCGTAAGGGCAATACGGTTGTCATCTGTGTACCAGAATTGTTCAGAGACGGGAGCGTCCTGCCCAAACGTGAAGTGGAATGTACCGCTTCTTGGTTCGCGTTCTATAGGCCGCCATAACTCGTCCATTTTGAACCAGTCTGAAGGCACCGTCATGGAGAACGACGGGTATACATGCATTATTTCCTTCGAACCGGCGCCTGGATCATAGAGTCGTGTTATGCCATATGGATCGGTGATCGATATTTGTTCTCTGGCCGTAGACGACGTGGCATTGCGTATCTCAAGTGTATTAGGCCGTGCGGTCGGACAACCGATCACAAGGTCGCCCTTTCCATCACCGCTGATGTCGGGGGTGCCCATGACGGAAAATTCGCCGCTGACACCTTCGGAACAGTCGACTCTGACCATGCCGATATCACGGGACAACTTGTTATGCGTCCACGTCCCCGGCTTGCTATCCGTGATCAGGAACCTTCCGGCTGTGGCGTGATAACTGATGGAAACCTCCCAGAACACATTTGGCTCGCCGTTAGGCCCGGGTTGAGCGGAGGCATCCCAGGGTCCGCCACCGACGATCACTCCGGAATTCGGATCATTCGGGTCTGCAAGTTTCAGCAGCGTAATCTGCACCGGACCTGCCTCGCCCAGACCGTTGTTCCAGTGATACGTACGGATCGAGGTGAGCGTCATTTCCCGGTCGATGTCGAAAATGGGAACATTGGCATCGCCTGCGGTATCCGGGAGATTCGCAAAGTATTCATTGTCAAATACACGCGTGCTCAGGCATTCCATGGGGAAAAGGAGCATCGTGGATTTGATCTGGCTGGAGGGCGAGGGCAGTTGGCCCAGTTCGACCCGCTTGGGCGGGTTAACGTTGTTGAAGTAATCTCCGCCGTAGATTAGATATCCACCGCCGGCATTCCCGACCGTTGAAATCTGCTGGTGGCGAGAGAAGATCAGGATGTCACTGTATTGATCGCTGTCCAGACTTCCGACACCGGCGACTTCAAACCCGCTCTGGTCGTTAATATTGTACCCGTTGAAGACAACGCCTTCGACCGGGGAGTATGTCCGAGCTTTGGCGGCATCCGCCATGTCCTTCAGGTCATAGCTTCCACGCAGACCGATGGGAATAACGATCTGGCCTTCGGCGTCGGCCTGAGCCCGAAGGATTTCATCGCCGTCCGCGTCAAAGTCGATCACCATGCACCGGATGGTGTACGTCCCCGGCGGAAGCTTGGATGCGTCGGCAGTGGCCGAACCCGACAACATCGTATTGTCGAGCGAAATATCGCCATTGGAGATCGTTCCGCCCACTCCTCCGGAAGCGGGAACCGCGAGGATTCTCATCTTTCGGTTGGTCAGGTCCAGGTTCAGGATGTTCCACGAGACATTGATGTTGCTGAAGTCCTCGGTGACATCGGCAGCTGGGGTCAGGATGGACATATCGATGGCCACCGTCTTGAACCAGCCCTTGGAGACAACCCGTGACTCTTCTTCAGAGTATCCCGCAATGAACAGCTGGGCAACAACCGTGTACTGCTTGCTATCCTGGAGAAGATTGGTGTCAAAGGAATAGCTGGTGATCCCGGTCGTAACGTTCAGCCCGCTGGTTCCGGTCAATTCGATGCAGATATTCGGATCGGTACTGTACTGACCGATCTCACTGGCATACAGACGCAGAATCTTGTCTTTCGTCGGTTCTACCGTCAGAATGCGGTTATTGTCTGTGAATTCCCATTCGATGTTGGCGCTGTCGCCGATGGAAACCGTGACCTCCGAATCGGGCGAGGTAATCTCCACGCCGCCTTCGTCGATCCGCATCTTTCCCGCGCTCTTGCTCTCGCTGATCAGCGTAGACCCCGAGTAGAGCTGCGCCACGATGTAATAGCTTTGCTTGAGTGCTGCATGGAAGGTGTCACTCGTCGGAGTGAAAATCAGATGATTATCGGTAGCCTGAATCGGCGTGTTCGGGTCATTCGGATCGCTGAAAATCTCCTGCTGATCAGCCAGGGTCCCCAGATTGCCGTCGCGGTCGAGGAAAAGTCGGATGGTCGCATTGCTCGGCGGCTGGAGCAATGCCCACGTAATATCAAACGAGTTGCCCAGTCCCACATAGGCCGTCTGAGAGGCCGATGGGAGCGAGGTCACCTTGAAAATGGACTGCGTCGTGCTTCCCAGTTGTACGTTTCCGCTCGCGTAAGCCTGGGCGACTGCCTGGCCATTACGTACAACCTTGAGCCCCACATAGTAGAAGGTCGTACGATTCACCTGCGGGTTGATCCACAGGTCGTTCGCCGGTATGACCGTCGTACCGAACGTCTTGTCGGAGACGGGGCTCAGTGCCTCGCTTGTCATGGAGATCTCGTTTCCGTTTGACGCGATCCTGTCGATATCGAGGAACGTCTCCAATGTCGCCCCAGCCGGCAAGTACATGCCGGACCACGTAATGGTCAGATTGCTGGAAGGACTGAGTGTCTGATCGGTATTCGGCTGGGAAACAGTCAAGGTTGGAGTCTTGATGGTGATCCGTCCCGAAGCTTCGGTGGTGGACAGAACGTCCGTTCCCGACTTAAGCCGCAGGGTAAAGATATACGTCTGTCCCCAGGCGAACCCGGAGGTGTCAACCGCGTAAGAACCCGTCTGAGCGGTCGCCACGCCGGTCGCCAGGACTTGGCTGGTCGTCTGTCCGACCCGACGATACAGGACATCCACCGTCGGATTACTTGGTACATTCAAAACTTGCCAGCTTACCGTAACAATCTGTCCCATATACACCGACTGGTCGCTGGCCGGGGTGATGACGATGATGGATGATATGGGGGCCGGAGTTGGTGTGGCTGTAGGTGTCGCAACAGCCGGAATCTCGGTCGGTGTGGGCGTCGGAGTCGGGGTGGAGGTCACAGAGGCCGGAATTTCCGTCGGCGTTGGAGTCGGAGTCAAGGTGGGGGGCGTGGATGAAGGGGTCGGCGTTGGTGTCGCCGTTACCGTCGGTGTCGCTGTCGGCGTCGGTGTGGTCTCTGAATTCGTCGATGGAGTTGGTGTCGCAGTCGGGTCCGAAGTCTCTGTCGGCGACGGGGTTGCCGTCGGCTGGAACTTGTTGATTATGTCGATCAACGGTGAATCGGTGGGGTGGCTCGTCCGCCCCGTGTTCTCACCCGACGTACCGGTCGGCATGGGACTGGTCGTCTCGGAGGCCAGTTGCTGGTCCAGTGAATCGGACACAAGTGAGGCGGTCTCCAAGCATCCGGCCGTGACGATCGCCATCAACAATGCCAAGATACCCAGAATACGGTACTTCTTCATTCCTCTGCTACGCATAACTCGACCCTCATCCAAAAAGAGATTGTAAACTATGGATTCTGAGACTCCTGTGTGGGAAGCTCATAGTGTTTTCCCAGGATCAGGTACGCTTTTCCGGCGTCCTTCTGCACTGTGGAGACATCCGCGCCCGGTGCGCCAAGGACGAAATCGTTCAACCCGTCCCCGTTAACGTCGCCGGCTTGGTCGACAGACGACAAGTGGTCGCCCGCCGCTTCGCCCGTAAACACGGCTCCGGGAATTCCGTCGAATTGTCCGATCCGCTGGGCCGACCAGATGCCGTCGGGTTGGCCGTCGTCATCGAAATCAACATAGCTCTGGTCGTTGACGTCCTTCTTAATGATGTCCTTTCGCCCATAGATCAGGTAGACCTTTCCGCACAGTTCCTTGTTGGGTGCGCTGGCGTCCGGTGCCCCGACCAGAATATCATCGCATCCGTCGCCGTTGACGTCGCTGATCGCGGCGATGCTCGTGCCGAAGCGATCCAGGGCGTTCTGCCCCTCGAAAATCAGACCGGGCATCTGCGTTCCCAACTCGCTGCTGATGTCGGTGACGTTGTAGTCCCCGAAATACCCGTTCTGCTTCCCAAACAGGATGATAACGCGTCCAGCCTGTGTTTTTGGAGTAGACCCGCCGACGGCATCGGCACGCGGCGTGATAAACATAATGTCATTCAACCCGTCGCCGTTGAAGTCGCCGGCCGATTTGACGATCTCGCCCAACGCTTGGCCGGGCGTCGTTCCATTGATCTTCAGTCCGATGATGGGAACACGAAGCGACTGGTTCTCGACCGGAACCGACTGGTTGAGGAACGCCAAGTCCATGACGCCCTCACGATAGGCCATGATGGGACGCGTGTAGACCAGGTAGATGGCGCCGCTTCCGTTGTTGGAGCCGGGCGTGCCCATGACAACATCGGGAACCCCGTCGCCGTCGAAGTCGCCGCCCACATAGTGGCTGTAATCGTTTCCGTTAACGAATCGTCCCAGACCGGAAACACCGGTGAGATTGGCATAACTCTCAGGGCCGAAAATGCAGAACTTGATTGATCCCGGCATCGATCCGTGGTGGGAACTGTTATAGATGTAAGGATAACCGTCGACCCAGGGAATCACGGCCGTGCTTGTCCAGTTGTTCTGCGTCAGCAGGGCCCGCAGATCCGAATTGAACAGCATGGCGACGCCGGCGCCGGGTCGGTAATCGTTGGTAGCCTCATCATAGTAGTAATTGTCGGGCGCGGAAATGATGACGCGGGGAACCGTCCCGCCGCCCATGTCCGGAATAACGGTGCAGGCCGCGCCGAAATCGGTATAGCCCCATATTTCCGTCATCATCTGATCCTGCGCCAACCCGGATAGCCCTTCCGTTTCCACGGGACTGCCGATGACACCCATGTCAAAGGCCCCGTTGACGTGCTTGGCCATGCGCTGGCTCGTAAGGTAGTACACGCAACCACGGGTACGCCCGCTGTGATCGGAGGAGAAACTGACACGGTGCTTCATGTCGCTCCCGGTCCCTTCATCCTTCACCGTGACATTCAGGGTGTCACCCATTCCGAAATCTCCCCAGGTATACCAGTACCAGTGAATCGGGTCGGGGTCATCCTCGGGACCTTCGATAAGGAACAGCGGCTGACCGTGGGCGATCTCCGGATCTGTCGTGTCTCCCTTGGCTAGCGTTCTCGGCTGTCCGTAGTGGTCCTGGACGAGTTCCACATCATTGTTCGGGTCCGCATTCGTGTATGTAACCACAAGCGGTCTGGCTTCGGGACACGAGATGATCAAATCCGCTTTTCCATCACCCGAAATATCCGGTACAGCTGTGATCTCGAAACGACCCTTCTCTTCCCCGCCTTCCACTCGCCACATGTTTTCCATGGGCATCATCATGATCGTCCCGTTAACGGGCCGTCGCGCCGGGTCTGGCGACATGACGGAATTCAGGCTGATCACGGGCTGGAAGGTCGCCTGCCCGTAGATCAGGTACCCTTCGCCCGCCTTTCCTCCGGCGTATTCCTGACCATACTTCGCCCATACGGTAAAATCGGAATAGCCGTCGCCGTTCATATCACCCACACCGGCCACTTTGTATCCCACCTGGTCTTCGATATTGAACCCGGTGAAAACGCAGCCGTCGATGGGTGAATAGTGTCGAGTCGAGATCGCTGCCATATCCGACAGGTCATACACACGATAGTAGCCCGAGGGGATAACGATCTTTCCCTTGGCCTTGGCTGCAATCCGGACAATTTCCTTGTTATGCTTGTCCTTTTCCACGAGTCGGCATTCGATCCAATACGTTCCGGCGGGTAACGTCATGGCATTGATCGGCGGAGCGCCGCTCTGCGTCGCGTCGATATTGTCGGAGATGACATATTCGGTCGGGTTGTTGGGGTCCGTCGAGATGGCCACAACTCGGACCTTCCGCGTGTCAGGCTTGATTCCCGTGATTTCCCAGGTCACGAGTACCGACTGCAGGTCTGCATCCGTAATGATGTTCTCCACGGGCGTCAGTACATTCATAACGGTCTTGGGAATGGACAACTGTCCCTGGGTGATTGACTGCGATTCCTCTTCCTCATTTCCCTCGATGAAGAAACGGGCAATGATGTAATACTTCCTATTCTGGGTCAGCAGGGTCGTATTAACGGCGAATGTGGTGACGCCACCCGTCACATCCAGGCCCGTATTGGGATCGGTCAGTTCGATGGATACATTCGGATCGTATTGAGGCAGTATATCCGCGTAGAGCCTCACGATCTTCTTCCAGGCTCCGAATGTACTCAAAATATCGCTCGGCACAAAATCCCACTTCACATCAACGAGGTCGCCAAGTTCGACCTCTTTGACAACGTCTTTGCCGTCAGCCATATCTCCAATATCGGTGAATTCGATCCCGCCGTAACCGATATGGACCTTTCCGATGCTCAAGGTCTGAGCGACACGAGTCGTCCCGAGGTACAACTTCGCGACGACAAAGTAATCTCTTCCAATAACTCCCGTGAACGTACCAAGAGTGGGGGAGTACACATAGTGATTGAGCCCCGCATCTACTCCGCCGGAGGGGGTAACCTCTATCTGATCGAGGACCGTGGTAAGGCTTCCATCCACATCAAGATACAATTTGGCCTTGGCGCCGACGGGAGACTGGGCTATCGCCCACGTGAAGTCAAAGCTGGTCCCCATGCCGATATAGACCTTGCGGCTGACCGTGCCCAGTTGACTGTTGGTCAGGACGATCGTTGCTCCTTCCGTCGTCACCTTGATGGAACCCGCCGCTTTCCGAGTCGCGTATACGGTCTGGCCCTCCACCAGCTTCAGCGTCACGTCGTAAGGCTGATCGGGCGTCAACGTGGTACTGTCCAGAGTGGCCGAACCCGCCGTTGCGGCATACGATTGGCTGACCGCGATCTCATCGCCGGTCGTGCGATTCGTCAGGGTGATCCTGACCATCAGTTTCGATGGAATCCCTGCGGATGTCCACGTGATCTGAAACTTCTCGCCGAAACGAACATTGGTGTCCAGCGACGGCGAGATTATGTTGAAGTCCTGACCGTTGAAGAGCTTCACCATGCAGGAAGCGTAGGCCGACGTATAGGTCTTCCCAGCCTTCTTCAGCCGCAGTCCGACCCGGTAGTAGATCGTCTGATCGACCTTCGGATTGCTCCAGAGATCCTGGGTGGGAATAACCATGCTTCCGGACGTAACTCCGGATATGATCGCTTCGGTCTTCAAGGAAATCTCATTGCCGTTTATCGCGTCGGTGTCTGTGTCCAGGAAGGCTTCCAGACTTGCCCCCGTGATCAGATAGGTGCCCATCCACTCAACGGTGATGTTGTCCGAAGCAAGCAGAAGGGAATCCGTATTCGGCTTGATCACACTCAGACCGGGTGATTTGATCACCACGCGGGCCGCCACTTCGGTGGTCGCGACCACTTCCATCCCGGATTTCAGTTGCAGAGTGAAAATATACGTCTGTCCGACCTCGAAACCAAGAGTATCCACCTGGTACGTCCCGGTCTCCGTGGTAAACACGTCGGCTGCGAATGTCTGGTTGTCATCCTGAGTCTGCGTGGACCGTCGGTAAAGAACATCGATCGCAGGGTTCACCGGCAGATTCGGGATACGCCACGAGAGCGTCACTTTCTGGCCCAAAGCGGCCGAAACATTGTTCAGCGGGGCCACAACGACCAAATTCGTGGATACCGCTGGCGTCGGCGTGGGAGTGGCGGTGGCCGGAGTCGGGCTCGGGGTCGCCGCCTGAGGCGCCTGCGTCGGAGTCGGGGTCGCCATCGGCGTCACGGTCGTCGGATTGTCTATGCCCTTATTCATCTCAGTCGGTGTTGGGGTGGTCGACGGCATGGGGGCCAGAGTAGGTGTCGAGGTGAGCGCAGTGGTCGTATCGCTCTTGCTGATGTCCAAGATATCCTCGCCTGTCAATACTGAAGCCGTCGGAACGCATCCGACCAGCACCAGTACTACCACGCTGAGCGCTATCGCCATATCCAGGATAACGGAATGAACTGAGAATGAATTACGCATAGTCTTATCCTCGACAACTGAGTCTGATTTTTCGCTCACTTACTCGCTAATCGCTACTCCGAGACTCCAATCCTCCAAACTCTCCACACTATCGAGCACACGCCGAAACCCCGTCCTAGGGCGTCGGCAGATCGAACTTTCTACCCAGGATCAGGTACGCTTTACCCGCCTTCTTCTGAAGCGAGGTCACATCCGAGTCAGGCGAACCGACGAGGAAATCACCGAGCCCGTCGTTGTTGACGTCGCCAGCCGGAGCTATCGCCTGCAGATGAACGTCGGCCGCTTCACCCAGGAAGACCGCGCCGGGCAGCCACCCGGTCTGACCGATCCGCTGGGCCGACCAGATGTCGTCCGGCTGTCCGTTACCGTCGTAGTCCACGAACGTCATATTCGTAACCAGATCCTTCTTGATGATCTTACGCTGGCTTTCCGGAACGCCGTAGATCACGTATACCTTTCCGCAATTGTTCTTTCCCGGAGCGTCGGCGTCCGGGGCGGAGACGAGAATGTCGTCGGCAGTGTCGCCGTTAACATCGTAGACGCACGCAATCCGAGTTCCGAAGTGATCGCCGGCATTCTGACCTTCAAAGATCAAGCCCGGGATCTGAGCGCCCTTCTCGCTCGATACATCATCCAGCGTGAAGTCACCGAGAAGGTTCTTCTTGCCAAAGACGATATAGAGGCGTCCCGCCTGGCTCTTTCCGGAGGAATCCACGTTGGGCAGCGAGAACATGAAGTCCGCCAGCCCGTCGCCGTTGAAATCGCCGGCCGGTCTGAGATTTTCACCGATTCGAGCGTTCGGAATCGTTCCCGTGATCTTGATACCCAAGATGGGGACCTGAAGACCCGGGTCCGACCCTACAGGTGTCTCGACGTTGAAATCAGCCAGATCGATCGTAGGCAGTCGCCGACCCCAGATCGACCTGACGGGAACAATGTAAATTGTGCCAAGGTCGCTATTTTCGCCGGGGGCGCCGAGGACGAAATCGGAAATAAGGTCGCCGTTGAAATCGCCCTTGACGTACGCGCCGCCGAAGCTGGCCGTGTCGGAGAAGGTACCCAAACCTGCCGCGCCGCCAAGCTGGCTTCCCGACTGGGCTCCGACGATATCGACGTGCAAGTCATCGCTGTCGGTGCTGCTCGGGTCGCTGTTGAAATCAAGGTTCTGCGCCACCCAACTCATGGTTCCCATGGGTTGGTAAGGCCAGGCGATATCAGTCTCGCGATAGTGGGTTCCGATAAGCTTGACCACACCGCATTCGATACGCATCAGGGCATTCGGGTCCTGCGTATCGATGAATTGGGCCTTGGGAGCGGAGATCAGCATTTCCGGATACTGATCGCTGTTCAGGTCGCACATAGGCGACACGCTTGCCCCGAATCCGTGGTTGGGGGTCCTCCACGTCATCATCTCGCACAGGGCAGTGTTGCCCAGGCCGGACCCTTCTTCGCTCGGGCTGCCCAGTTTGTTCAGGTCGTAGATGTCGTTGTTGTACTCCGCCAGGCGGTTACTGGTGATCATATACACCGCGCCGCGCTGAGCGCGAGTATGATCAACCGTCACAATTGTGGCCGGTCCTGCGTTGACCGTCACGTGAATGTGGTCGCCGGGGAGATACGTACTGTCGCTTTCAGCTCTGCTGAAGTCCAGATGGTGCGTTATTCTGCCGCTTCCCTGCGGACCGGTAACCCAGAAGTGCGGATATACGTGAGACGGCTCGGTGTTCGATTCATCAGCTGGGATAGTCCGCTCGATCCCGTAGTGATCGTTCACCTTGACTTCACTAGCCGTGTTATTCGTATACGTGAAGGACAACGGAGCGGCGTCAAGGCAGGTAATGATGACATCGCCCTTGGAGTCGCCGGATATATCGGGAATACCCGTCGCATAGTACCGTCCGCTGGTGTATCCCGTGTTCGGATCCACGAAGGGCAGATTCTCCATCGGGAACAGAAGGATACTTCCGTCGACCGGCGGTTTGCCTGTCCGGATGCACATCGTGCTCAAATCGACGGTGAACGGGAATTTGTCCCGACCATAGATGACATAGGCGGCACCCGCGTTGCCGACCGTGGACTCCTGGCCGAACTGTGAGAAGATCATCACGTCGGAATGCACACCATCGTGGACCTTCCCAATACCGGCCACTTCGTAACCAACCCGATCGCCGATGTTGAATCCGGTGAACACGCATCCGTCGATGGGGGAATAGTTCCGCTCCACCGCCAGCGACATATCCGCCAGGTCATACGTGCCCGCATATCCGTTGGGAACGATAATCTGACCCACGGCGTCGCCCGTCAGATAGCGAATCTCTTCACCCTCGCTGTTGATCTCGAACAGGAGGCAGCGGACAGTGTACGTTCCGGGCGGAAGTTTCGACGCATCTGCCAATCCGGAACCAATCGAGGCGTCGAAGTCCGGGGATATCGTATATTCGGCGGTGCCGTCCGGTGTCGCCAGAACTTTGACCTTCCGGTTCGCCGTCACAATTCCGCTGATCTCCCACGTCACATTGATCGAACCGAGGAAGTTCGTGACGTTCGAGGACGGGCTGACCACCTTCATCTGCACTGCCGGGATGATGATCTTTCCCGCCGACACCGACCACGACTCTTCTTCCTCGTTGTTTTCAAGGAACAACCGACCGACAATGTAATATGTCTTGTTGTCCTTGAGTACCGAACTGTCAAAAGTGAACTCCGAGGTCTGGCACGGATCGATCGCGTTCGGATCGTTCGGATCCGTGATTTCCTGCGACTGACCCGCATGGTAAGCAGGTGTCTGATCCACGTACAGACGCAACTTCTTCACAGCCGTGGGGAATCGGGTGCAGATATCGCCCGTGACCTGCCACTTCACCGTCACAGGATCGCCCAGCGTCTTGGTCACGTCCGTTGTAGGCTGCGTAAAGTACACGCCGCCCTCGCCGATACGCAGTTTTCCCGCCGACGCGTTCTGGGCAAACAGAATACCGCGAGAATACAACTTGACGAGAATCACATAATCCCGTCCCGTCCGGCTGGCGAAATCCTCGACCGTCAGACTGAACAGGAAGTGCTTCAGTGAGGCATCCACGCCTGTACTGGGAGTGATTTCCACCTGGTTCGTCGTCGTATTCGGATCGCCGTCCTCATCGAGGAACAAACGAACCTTCGCGTCGAGCGGCGGCTGAACCGTCTGCCAAGACACGTCATAAGTATTGCCCAGACCAACATATGCCTTCTTGGTCGGGTCCTTCAGGTCCTCATTCGTAATGTAAATCGACGAACCTTCCGCTGTCGCCCGAATCAGTCCGGCACCCGTCCGTGTGGCCAGGACCGTATCGCCTTCCTGAAGCTTCAAGACCAGTTCGTACTGATGATTCGGAATCAAATTCAATGTTTCCAGGGCGGCACTGCCCGAATCGGCCGTGTAGCTATCTGGGGCAGGAAATTCCGTTCCCAACGCGTGATCGATCAGCACCAGGTGTACCCTCAACTGCGAGGGAACGCCCGCGTTGCTCCATTTCACGTACAGCTTCTCGCCGATTCGCACATCCGTCGCCGCGGCGGGCGATGTAATGTTGAATCCCTGACCGTTGTACAACTTGATCGTCGCGGGAGCATACGCCGCAATGTATGTCTGACCATTCTTGACCACCCGCAACCCGACATAATACGAATGTTCGCGGCTGACTTTCGAATTCTTCCACATGTCCGAAGCGGGGAGTGTCACGCTTCCGCTCTGCGACGCTCCGCTCGCCGGCAGTGGACTCGACTTGAGAACCACTTCATTTCCTGAATCGTAACGCTTGTCGAAATCGATGAACGTCTCCAAACCTCCGCCCGCGGGAAGATACGCGCCCGTCCAGTCGATTGTTACAATCTCCGACGGCAGCAGGGCGGTGTCAACTTTCGGGCTCGTCACGCTGAACGATGGGCTGGTGACATAAATTCTCCCGGGTGCCTCGGCCGTAACCGTCTGCTCGCTCGCCTTCAGTTGGACCGTGATAATGTACGACAATCCAGGAACAAAACTGAACGTGTCGATCTGGCAGGAGCCGACATTCGACGTGTTCAAATCGCTGATCAACACCTTGTTCGCCGTCTCGGCCTCGGTGCTGACTCGGTAAAGGATGTCCACCAGAGGACTGGCTGGCAGGTTCTGGATCTCCCAGGACACTTGAACCGCCTGACCCACAGCGACGGATACATCCCGGCTGGGAGCGGTCACGGTGATCACGGCATTGGTGCTACCCGCGACCTGAGTATTATCGATGATATTGCCTCCAGGAATCAGGGGGTCGCTATTCAAGCATCCCGCGGGGAGAATCAGCATCGCCATCAACAGACCGATGCGCGTCATGCTCTTAACCTGCGTATTGCTCAACATGCTTTTGCTCCTTGCATTGCATTGCGATTGAACGTCCATCAAGGAAGAACCAGCTTTCTACCGAAGATCAGGTACGCCTTCCCGGCATTCTTCTGCACGTCACTCACGGTGGCGTGCGGGGCGCCGACGAGGAAGTCGCCGATCGCGTCCCCGTTCACGTCGCCCGCGGGAGCGATCGCCTGAAGCTGGTCGCCCTCGGCTTCACCGATAAACACGGCGCCGGGAAGCGAGGTCCCAATATCCTGAACCGACCAGAACTCGTCCGGTGTTCCATCACCGTCGTAGTCCACGTACTTGAAGTCCGTGGCGGAATCGACCTTCAGAATATTCTTCTTACCGTAGATCAGGTATATCTTTCCGCAATCATTCTTGCCGGGAGCATCGGCGTCCGGGGCGGCCACCAGGATATCATCCACACCGTCGCCATTGACGTCATACACCGCGGTGATCCGCGTGCCGAAGTGATCGAACGCGCCCTGACCCTCGAATATCAGTCCCGGAATCTGAGTCCCCTTCAGACTGCTCACGTCATCCAGACGGTAATCGCCGATCTGGTTTGCCTGACCAAACACGAGAAACACGCGTCCCGCTTCCGCACGTCCCGAGGCATTGGCCTTCGGTGTCGCAAAAATCACGTCCGCCAATCCGTCACCGTTGAAGTCGCCCGCAGGTTTGACCACGTCGCCCAGACGCTCGCCCGCGACTGTTCCGCAGATCTTTAGACCAATCACAGGGACCTTCAGGTTCGGTTCCTGAATCGTCGGGGCATCAATCGACTTGTTGAAATTGGCCAAGTCAACCAAATCAACTCGGTGGCCCAGGATCGGTCGCACGGGAAGGATATAAATGCATCCTGCCCCATTGCCTTCGCCTGGAGCGCCGGCCACAATATCCGGAACGCTATCACCGTTGAAGTCGCCATTCGTATACGAATTGAGATTGGTCAGATCAGTGAATTGCCCCAATCCCGCCACTCCGGTCAGGTTGCTTCCCGCGGTGGCGCCAAAAATGTTCACTTGACCTGGGTGTTGATACGTAGCTGAACCGGAACTCGTTGGATCCGATCCACTGTATCCCCAGGCAATCTGTCCTGGCTGGAACCACAGACTGTTCCACCGAACTTCAGATCCCAGCACAATCCCCATTCCGGCGGCAGCTCGCTCAGGGTTGTCTGCCAGCGTGATATCCGTCACATTATCCTGTGGAGCCGTAATAAGCAGTTCCGGAGCTCCGTCCCCGTCCCGATCCGGAAGCATCGACAAGTCGGCGCCGAACCGAACATCCGGATAATCCATATCCCACAAGTACATCTGATCATATGCCAGACCCCAGGAAAGACCGTCCATCTCGGAGGGTTTCCCAACCTTGGCCATATCAAACACCGTGTTCTTGTACAAGCCAAGCCGGTCGCTCGTAAGAAGGTATACCGAACCCCGTCGCTCATGTACGGGAAAAACCTCGACCTCGATATATGGATCGTTCGCGGGGGGGAAAATATGGACGAAAATGATGTCGCCACACACATAGTCCTGGGGGAAGTGCAATTCAACCAAATTGTGGCCGACCCATTGCATATAGGAAAAGACGTGCGACGGCTCAGACCAGACAATACTCTGACCCGGGAACGTTCGCGAGAGACCATAATGATCGGTAATGGTTACTTCGTCTGGAGCACAATGGTTCCTGAACCAAATCTGAAGCGGAGCAGCTTCAGGACACCCGATCAGGAGATCGCCCTTCTTGTCGCCTGAAATATCCGGTGTTCCATACGCTCGGAACGACCCGCAAATGTTCGGCCCATCGTACGTCGCCAGGTTTTCCATCGGGAACAGCAGCAGCGTCCCTTCCACCGGACGCGTGGCCGTGTCGGACATACCCGGGGCCGCCACGCTGTTCAAATTGATGATCGGCTGCTTCCAATCTTTCTTACCGTACAGCAGGTATCCCGATCCGCTCTTACCCGTGGTATATTCCTGACCGTAACGGGTGAAAACGAGGAAATCGGAGAATTTATCGCCGTTCTGGTCGCCGATACCCGCTACCTCGAACCCCGCCTGGTCGTCGATGTTGAACCCTTCAAAAATAACGCCGTCGACCGGCGAATACTTCTTCGTCGTGACTGCTGCCATGTCCGCCAGATCGAATGATCCCGAATACCCGCCGGTAACAATGATCTTCCCTTTGGCCTTGGCCGTATCCAGGGTTATCTTCGCTCCTTTGCTGTCAATCTCCGACAGTCGGACCAAAACCTCGTACGTCCCGATCGGCAGCTTCGACGCATCGGCGATTCCCGATCCCTGCTCTGCCGGGAATGCGTTGGAAATCACCCGATCCGTAGTGTCCGTACTCGTCGTACCCGTCAATTTGCGGGCCAGAACGTCAATCTTCAGACCAACCGGGTCACGTCCGATCACTTCCCACGAAACCATCACCGACTGCAGATCGCTATCGACATCCACCTGCGGGGCCGTCGCGATCAATGAACTCGTCGTCGAAAATGTCCCCGTCGAGGTAGTCCGCGAATGCTCCACGTTGTCCACAAAGAGACGGGCGATAATGTAATACGGGGTATTCAACTCCAACCCCTCGATTTCCCCCGTCTTGAGGTCAAATTCCCGGTCGCAGGCGTTGATCCCATCCTCCGGCGTTACCTCAATCGACGTCTCCTTATTATACTTTGCCTTCGTATCCACATATAACTTGAGGGTCTTCGCCTTTTCCTTGATCTCGTCGCAGATGTTATTGGTGACATCCCATGTAACCGTAATGGTCAACCCACGAGCCAACTTGATGTCTTCGGTCGGATTGGTGATCGTGACCCCGCCGTCTCCGATCCGCACCTTCTGCGTCGATCGGGCGGTGTCGAATACGCTGCCCCCGGAAACCAACTGGGCGACCAGAACATAATCTTCGCCGGTGATGGACGACAGACTCCGGTCCGGCGTAAAATCGAACGCGCCGCTGGCTGCCGGAATCCCTGCCGTGGGGGTGATCATGATATTGGTGCTGTTCGGATCGTTCGGATCGAGGTTCAGATACATCTTCACGACAGAATCCGGCGGCGGGTTGAGCGCTTCCCATGTGAACTTGAACGTGCTTCCGATACCTACGATGATCTCTTCATCTGGAGAACCGTTGCTGTTGGTCAGAAAGAGCGTGGGCACTCCCAGAGGTTCATCAATGTACACATTGTCCGGAACGATGACCCCGCTGCCGCATCCAAACTGGCCGATCATGGCTCCGGAAATCACGAGGAGGGAGTAGATTAAGGGTAGAGTATGTCTGGTGCTCATTTTCTTACCTCAACAGCCGGAAAATTAATACATACTTAGCCGATTCGTTCGTAGGGGGCCGGGTTCCAAACGTAAGGTGGAGTGGTTATAATAGGATTTTCCGTCAAGGCTTGTTGCATTTGAAGGAAAATCATAGGGTTGAGACACTTTTTTGAAATCGGCGGATGCTCTGCGGGGCTGTCTGCGGTCGTCTTCATGTCACCCTCTCCACTTGACAATGTCACTTGTCAAAGCCATAATTCCATCTTCACTTTGCTATGGCAGTTTATTATACGACTGGGGTCAATACCCCCACAGAGCCTGTACGAATACCCCTGCGGACCGTGACGGCGGGTATTTCGGCTCAGACCAAGGCGTGAGGAGGAACAGTATTTGGATAATACGGTGACGACGAACAACGACGGGCTGAGCCGAAAGACCGTCGTCCCTGCGGGTTCGGGCAAAACCCTTTCACGCCGCCACCCGGTTTTGGCCCGAACGCGGTCCCGTAGGGGTATTCGTATAGGCTCTTAGGCGGGTCCATCCATGACTGGTGTGTGGCTGATTATCGGGACCTTCCTCCTCTTGGTGGTCTTGGGGCTCATCGAAGCGCTCACCCATCGCCGTAACCTTATGCGCATTCCCATCCGAATTCACGTCAACGGAACGCGCGGTAAGTCCAGCGTGACCCGCCTGATCGCAGCCGGACTTCGCCAAGCCGGTGTGGTCACATGCGCCAAAACCACCGGTACGCTGGCCCGGATGATCCTCCCCGATGGAAAGGAATACCCTGTCTACCGGCCGGTCCGTCCAAACGTCATCGAACAGATTCGCATCATCCGAACCGCCGCCAAGATGAATGCACAGGTTCTCGTCATCGAGTGCATGGCGATCCAACCCGTGTTACAATGGTTAAGTGAGGCAAAATTGGTAAAGGCGACACATGGCGTTCTGACAAACGTCCGCCCCGACCATTTGGAGGTAATGGGACCGACTGAAGCGGATGTCGCCAAGGCCTTGGCCGGGACCGTGCCCTTTGGCGGATCGTTCTACTGCTCCGAAGGGCGATTTGGCGATTTCTTCCGCCAGGTGGCCCAGGATCGCCAGTCTTCCTATATTACGGTGACGCAAGAAGAGGTCGCCGCCATCACCCCGGAGGAGATGGCCCGTTTCACCTATGTGGAACATAAAGAAAATGTCGCTCTGGCCCTGAAGGTGTGTCGGGATCTGGGAGTAGACCGCCATGCTGCGCTTCAAGGCATGTGGTCGGCCCAGCCGGACCCGGGCGCCATGACCATTCGAGAAATCAACTTCTTCGGCCGGCAAATCATTTTCGTCAATGGTTTTGCCGCAAATGATCCCGAATCGACCGAGCAGATCTGGAACATGGCCCTCGATCAATTTCCAGACGTTGAAAAGAGAATCGCCATCTTTAACTGCCGTGAGGATCGTCCCGACCGCTCCCGCCAGTTGGGGCAAGCTTGTGTCCGGTGGAGGCCCGCCGATCATTATGTCCTGATGGGTACTGGTACTTATGTCTTCGCTCGTAACGCCGCCGATCATAACATGGATATGCTCAAACTTGCCTTTGCCGAGAACCAGCGGGTAGAGCAGATCTTTGAAATGGTGGTCAGCCTGTCCGGAAAATCCGCTCTGGTCATGGGGATGGGTAATATAGGCGGGCAGGGATTGGAACTGGTTCGCTTCTTCCACAACCGAAGTTCACCCCAGGCTTTGGGCCATGGGGGGGGCGCATGAAGGAGATACAATGGTTGACTTGCTGACTCTCTCCATAGGTATCGGACTGGCGGTTAGTCTGCTCTTCACCGAATTGTTCGGACTGGCGGCTGGCGGAATGGTCGTCCCCGGGTATATTGCCCTGCACTTGAACCAACCTGTGGACGTACTTCTTACCCTCCTGGCGGGAGTTGCCGCGTTCGCAGTTGTTCACGCATTGTCCTCTGTCCTCATTATCTATGGTCGGCGCCGAACCGTCTGCATGATCCTCGTGGGGTATCTGGTCGGAATCCTGGGCCGGATGCTGAGCGGAGGCTCATCGCATGTGAGACGGGGTACCGAGTCCCACGTTGGCGGGTTTATCGGGTACATTATCCCCGGCCTGATCGCCATTTGGATTGACCGACAGGGACTGATTGAGACCCTGAGCGCGTTACTCACTGCCTCCGTGGTGGTTCGTCTGATTCTCATCCTCTTTCTGGGGATGGAGGTGCAGTCATGACGGCACGGCGAATCTACTGGCGACCCAGGGGTATGTCCCGCACGGTGTCGGTCCTCATCGCCGTGCTGGCTTTGGCCAGTCTTGTCGCCGTTGAGCGGTTTCGCGTCAAGAAGCAGCAACCCTACTTCAAAGAGAAGCTCGCCGCCGCCAGACTGGCGCTCGATGCGATGAACGTCATCAAGGCTGAGCGAGACAAGCTCAACATCCCGATCGACCACGAGGCGGACCCTGCTCTCACCGGACTGATCGGGTCGCTTATGACCCCGACGACCAGCAATACCGGATTTCTGGCGGCCAAGCAAATTTCCGTCAACCCGAACTTCGCCGCCGTGATCGTCCAGATGCTCAAACGGGCGGGTGTGCGATCCGGTGACACGGTCGCGGTCGGATGTTCCGGTTCGTTTCCCGCTCTCAACATCTGTACGTATGCCGCGATCAAGACCCTGGGACTCAAACCTGTGATCATCGCCAGTGCCGCTTCTTCGCAGTGGGGGGCCAACCATCCGAACTTCCTCTGGGTTGATATGGAGAGTGTCCTGAAAGAAAAGGGCGTATTTCCGTTTCGTTCTGTGGCGGCCTCGGTCGGCGGAGTGGAAGATCGCGGTCTGGGATTGTCTTCGGAAGGACGCCAGATGCTGCTCGCCGGGATCAGTCGGAACCATCTGCCCTTGATCAACGCCAAAGATTATGAAGACAGCATCGAGCAGCGAATGAATATATATCGCGAGAAAGCCGAGGATTCGCCGATCAAAGTCTACATCAGCATCGGTGGGGGAACCACGTCCGTGGGGACGCGGGTCGGAAAGCGACTCTTTCGCCCAGGCCTGAATTTCCACGAGCCGGCGGGAGCTTCGCCCATTGATTCGGTGATGGCAAGGTTTGTTACACAGGGCGTTCCCGTCATTCATCTGATCAAAGTGGAGGAACTTGCCCATCAATACGGACTGCCCGTTCAGCCGTCTACGACCATTCCCAGCGTAGGGCAGGGCGAGATATTTCGTCGCGAAGAATACAGCTACTGGCTGGCAGGGGGGGCGCTGGCCACTATTCTCCTGTGCCTGTTTGCATTCGTTCGCCTAAATTGGGGCGTTCGTTTCTTCGGATCGTCCCATTTCGCGGGACGGTCGGAAGACCGTCTCGAGCCCATGATCTAGTGCTCTACTCCTCTTGTGAAGATGTTCGTTGTGCTGCGGGTGGCTTGTCCAACCGTGTCTGGTGAGGCATGGTGCAAATCATCGCAAGGGCCCTTCGGATCTTTGGCGATTCGGTACCATGACGCCAAAGTATATTAGGACATTCCATACAAGACATGTTCTTTATAAGTGATATTGGCTTTATAGGACTTCCTAACTTTCTGCTAACAAATCATTATTTCTCCATATTCATCATCCATTATGACTGCAATTCTTCTAAATTGTTAAAATACATGAGGTTGCTGATCAAGTCTTGTGTTGACTTCTTGGGTAGTGTTATTATTTGACTTTTTTCAGTTAATGATAGCTAAACGCTCTTCGGAATTATTTCGATCTGGGATATACCTGAGTGCATGTCAAAAAGCGGTCCGAAGTTGTTGTTGTTTATATGAGGAGCGTCTTCAATGGCAAAGAGACTTTCCAAGGTCGTTAAAGTTGACAGCAGCAAGTGCAATAACTGCCATGCCTGCATCACCGTGTGTCCCGTAAAGTACTGCAATGACGGCAGCGGTGATCATGTGGAAGTGAACGACAACATGTGCATCGGTTGCGGGGCCTGTCTCAAGGCGTGCATGCACGGGGCAAGGCAGATTGTCGATGATTTCTCCCGTTTCATGAACGATATTCGGCGACGCACTCCGATGGTGGCGATTGTCGCGCCCGCTGTGTCCGCCAATTTCCCCAATCAGTATTTGAATCTCAACGGATGGCTCAAGTCGATCGGAGTCAGAGCCTGCTTCGATGTGAGTTTCGGCGCGGAAATCACCATTCAAACGTATCTGGACCACATCCAGAAGAACAAACCCAAGGCGGTCATTACCCAGCCCTGTCCGGCGCTGGTGACCTATATGGAAATCTATCAGCCGGAATTGCTGGAGTATCTTGCCCCCGCCGACAGTCCCATGGTGCATACCATGAAGATGGTACGCGAGTTCTACCCGCAGTACCGCGATCACCGCTTCGTGATTATTTCTCCCTGCATCGCCAAGAAACGCGAGTTCGATGAGGTCGGCATTGGAGACTACAACGTCACGATGCAATCGCTCGTGGAGTACTTCAAGAGCCAAAGAATTTCCCTGTCCGATTATGCCCCGACGGATTACGACAACCCGCCGGCGGAACGAGCGGTGCTGTTCTCCACGCCCGGTGGTTTGCAGCGAACGGCCGAACGGTGGCTGCCCGCGATTCGGGACCTTACCCGGAAAATCGAGGGGCCGCATCTCATCTACGACTACCTCAAGCATCTTCCGGAGATGATCGACCGTGGGACGGCGCCTCTACTCATCGATTGTCTGAACTGTGAACTTGGGTGTAACGGCGGAAGCGCGACGATGTGCAAGGATAAGTCCCCGGACGAAGTCGAACACCTGGTGGAGAAGCGAAACCAGGAGATGGTCAAAAAACACCGCAAACGCGGTCCTTTCGCCGAGCGCCGTACACGAAAGGCCCTGGAACGACTCGTCAAGAAGTACTGGCGGTCCGGGCTCTATGGGCGCTCATACCAGGACCTGTCGTCGAATCGCACATGGTCCGAGCCGAGCGAGCAGCAGATTCAGGCAGCATTCCACAAGATGCACAAGCATACGCAACGGGACGTGCTGAACTGTTCCGCCTGCGGATATGGAACCTGCCGCGGAATGGCCATCGCCATCTGCAACGGGCTTAACAAACCGGAGAACTGTCATCACTACAAGGAAATGCTCATTCGGCAGTTCAACGAGAGAAACCGCGACCTGGCTGAGAATGTCACCAAACGTCTCAACGAATTGCTTGAGCTATCCAAGTCGCAGGAACAGGAGTACAAGAACCTGACCGACGAAATTCGAAACGTGTCCGGTGTGACGAACGAGTTCAAGCCGATCGTCCGCGCGATTACGGATATCGCCTTCCAGACGAATCTGCTGGCGCTGAACGCCTCGATCGAGGCCGCCCACGCGGGCGAGGCGGGCAAAGGATTTGCCGTCGTCGCCAACGAGGTCAAGAACCTCGCGGAAAACACGCAAGCCGAAGCCAAGAAGATCGGTCCTTATGCCGATCAGATCGTCCAGGCTTTCGACACGATCGTCAGCAAGGTCAACCAGACGACGGAAGAATTTTCCAAGACCGCCGAACTGACCGCGACCGTCGGGTCGGCCATCCGTGAAATCGTCTCCAGGGATGGAACGGAGGAAGCGAAGTAAGGCGGCCTCCTGAGGGTTTACGCTTGTTGTACGGCCAGGTTGACATTACCATTCATTCTGTTTTGTTGGCTCAAATATGACATAAACGGGATGAGTGGCTGAATGTCCGGGATTTGCGAATCAAGCGTCCGCCTCTTCGACAAGATCGCCGCCTCTTGCGCCGCTTCGCGCGAGCAGGTGTCGGCGGATCTGGCGGTCCTGCGGGCGCAGACCAACCTCGCTTTCACCCTCCAGGCCCTGTATCGCCAGCAGGTAAACTGCGGATTCGTACTCGGCGATCCGCGCGAAACGCTGGCGAAGAATCAGAAGCAGATTCATGACCCCCAGACGGGGATCACTTTCCGACTCAAATGGAATCCGGACCGTGAGCTTCGCCATGACCGGAATCTGCTCGTCCGTCGGCGGATCATCGCCGAGCATGTGGACCATTCGCGTCTCATCAACCATGACAAGCTCGGTCGTCCGTGCTTCCTGTGCAAGTCCAATATCGACCTGCAGAATCCGGGTGAGATACTGCTCGATTTGAACCTGGCCGGCGAGGTGTTTTATGCCGGGGCCAATTTCGCCTACATCGGTGACAACCACTTCACCCTGATGAACGCCGAGCACCGTCCACAGCGCTATCGCAGGCAAGTCCTCTCCGCTATCAATGATTTCCTGCGTCAAACGGACGGCTCGTTCCGGGCCATCTACAACGGTCTGGCGGGGGCATCCATCGAGGAACACGAGCACCTGCAGGTGACGACGGATGAATTTCCCATCGAGCATATCCGAATCGAGTCGCGAGACGTTACGTACGAGGCTGGCGGTCTGAGAATCATAAAACTCGATTACTACCTCGCCGCCTGGCTTATCCAAGGAGGCGACCCTGCCGCGGTAGAGACATCCGCCGACGCGATTATTCGGGAATGGATCGGGCTGGATGAGCAGAATCACACAGTCAACGTTATAGGCACACTCCGAGACGGACAATACCGGATGTTTGTCGCGCTGCGGGACAGACGGCGACTGGCGGGGAAGGGGAAGAAAGGCCCCATGGGCGCCTTTGAAACCGCCGGTGACATCATTCTTTCCTATGAACCGAAATCCGACTGCCAAACGGATGATAATGAAAAATGGACGTTCGACAACGCTTCCCTGGATACCGTAAAACGTCTTCTGAAAGATATCCTCAGCCCCCAAATCTCTCTGTTTCCACGAGCTTCACAAGTATAGAAGTTCAGCTATAATCGATTTCCAGTCGCATGTATCGTGCAATCTCTGCCGGGAGGTAACATTTTCCCCTTGCATTGTATTCACAAAAAGTGTATGCTCCACATAGGCTTATTTTAGCAGAAGTGTGGTAATTTGGGTATCATCGTGGCGAAGAAAGCGCTGATGGTGTGTATCCAGAAAATGTCGGATACTGACATTCCAAATCTTTACGAATCCGAGGGGGAGTTAGGGATTCGGGTGTCTGGTGTGTGCTATTAGGCTGTTTCGCGTGTTATTTTCGGTGACGCGCTGGGATCGGGTGAAAGTGCGTTGCATTAGGCGGAAAGGTATCGTGGTCGGCAAATACTCATCCAGCGGCAAACAAAATAATACTGAAGATAAATCGATTTTGTAGAAACTGGTTACGGAAGATAGTGATAACAATTGGATGTGGACTCTATTTATTTTACGGAAAGGAGATTCTATGAAAGCATCGTGGTCTTGGTTACTTGTGGCTGTGGTACTGTGTGCGACAAACAGCCTGGTGTTAGGTATTGCCATTGACGGCAGTCGTTCGGACTGGGATTCGTCGGGTCTGCTGCATGCAGACGCTATCGGCGATCACCAGTGGTTGGCGCCCGGAGCATTGGCCGACATCAGCAAATGGGGCGTGACCGCCGAAGGTGGATACCTCTACACGTTCATTGAAGATGCCAACATGAGCACCTTCATGGCCAGCGGAAACCATGTGTTTGGAGCTGTGCTGTGTGACGTGGATCGTACCGGTGGTTTCACCTCCTGGGGCGTTCTTCCGGGTAGCAGCAAGACCGGTTGGAATGGACCGTCCATGCTCGGTATGCGTCCGAGCTATGGGTACAATGAGTTTTCGTATCCGGCCCCGCAGGGCGGCATCGGCGATGGCTACGGCAACTTCGATGGTGCCGACGCCTTCATCGAGTGGGGTCCGAATGACGAAGGATTCAACTTCTGGGGCGCGTATGACAATATGTACAACCAAGCCAGCGCTGTGAGCAACGGGTCGACTGCTGCCGGAAGCAACTTCATGGAACACCGGGTTTCCATCAACGAGATCAAGAGCGAGATCGCCAATACGAGTCTGTACTATGACGCTGTGACGCCGGCAAAGGTTTGGAAGTGTGCCGTCCGTCTGGCCGCCAACGTGTCTGGCAGCAGCAGTTGGGAAGGCGACAAGTCGGGTAGCGCGTATGATCCGTCCGACGCGACCTACATGGTATGGACCTATGTTCCGGTCGAGACGGTCATGGGCGATGCCAACGAAGACGGAGCGGTCAACTTCTCCGACTACCTCGCTCTGTCTCAGAACTTCGGCGCCTCGGGCCGCACCACCGACTGGTCCATGGGCGAATTCAACGCCGATATGGTCGTCAACTTCTCCGACTACCTGATCCTCAGCCAGAACTTCGGTTCGGCGTTCGGCGCTTCGGTGCCCGAACCCGCCACGATGAGCCTGATCCTGCTCGGTGGCCTGGCTCTGCTTCGGCGGAAGTCGGCATAAGTAAGTGGACAAGGCGTCTTTGACGGCCTGCGGGCTCGTTAATAACGCACTAGCAAGTAAGAGCATGGCCGTGACATTCAGTCGCGGCCATGTTCGTTTTTACGGATAGAGTCGTCTCGCTGTCGCCTTGAGGCGTTACCTGTGGCGAAAACATGCTGAGGCGCATCACAATTGCAGCCTAAGCCATCCCTGGAGACGCTTGAGTGCGTTGTCCTTTTCATTGGGGGCGATTTTCGCGCGCCGGACGACATTCTCCAGCATGGCATTGTTCTTATCATAGAGTTCGCGATCGACGGGAAACGGGAACCCGTCTTTGCCTCCGTGGGCGAAACTGAAGCGCGCCGGATCGCGCCGGGACACGGGCACCTGGTAGACGAGTTCCGCGATCAGGGCCAGCGAGCGCACGGTCTTGGGCCCAACGCCCGCCGATCCGAGAAGGCGCTCGAAATTCTCCGGCGGCATCTCGCTCCATGACCGAAAAAGCTTTTCCAGTTGATGCGCCTCACGCGCCTCCAAGACGACATGATGATGCTTTGGCATAAAAAGGCTCTCGCCCGCCGTCACCTCCGCCAACAACCGCTCGGGACGGTCTTTGAGCATGTCCGCGATGGTCGCTCGCGCCGGGCCCGATTCGCAGGCCACCATGTTCAGCACATCCGACGCCGGGAGCTGTGTGATGATTCCGCTGTGCGGTTCGTTGACGAAGTCCAGAGGTTTGTCGGCGAACCAGTGGTATCGCCGGGCGTAACGGTTGGCGTCGTTCATGCCCTGCTGGACCACCGCCCATCGGCCGTGATCGTCGAAGAAGAAACAGTGGTGGTAAAGTTCGTAGCCGTCCTGTATGGCGGCCGAGTCCACCTTTGCCGAGAGTTTGCTGGAGTAGATCAGCCTCGAACCTTCATCGATCGAGCGGGCCGCCGAGATCGTCTCGATTTCCTGCGGCGTCTTTCGCGACACGCCGCCTTTTCCGCCCGCTACATGGATTCCTAGATCCGCTCCGATCTTGCGATAAGCTTCCTTCACGGCCCCGCATGTCACCGTCGTCAATCCGCTGGAGTGCCAGTCGAACCCGAGTACGCACCCGAAAGCCTGGAACCAATACGGGTCCGCCAACCGGCGCAAAAGCTCCTGCGGGCCATAGTCAGCCACCACAAGCTGGCAGATCGATCCGGCCATACGCGTCATGCGCGAAAACAACCACGCGGGCGCCTGTCCGGTATGAAGCGGTAAGTCAGTTTGTGATCGATAGATCGCCATCGAATTGTTCCTTCGCCAGATAGACCCCAATAATTATAGAGGCGATACTTGGACAATGCCATGGCTGGATCTCCGCTCGTTCGCAGGCTGCGTTGTGACTCACCATCTTTTCAGGACGCCCAGGACGATGTATAATTACCATTCAGTCGCCCGGCAGGGGCATCGGGCAATGGTATATGTGATACCGAAGCTATAGCGAATGGAATCCTCATGCGAGAGCGAATTGGACGGCTGAAGGAACTTGCACTGGCCAGCGACGAACTGACCGGTTGGATTGAGCTGGAGCGTATCAAAGCTCAAGCCTGGCCGGTGGTGAAGGATCTGCACCCCTCGTTGCGCCAGGCGGAGCTTCTGGCCCGGATGCTGGGGCAAATGACGATCGAGGTGGATAGCGACGATCTGATCGCCGGAAGCATCAATAGTGCCTTCACCAACAGCTACGATCTGTACCAGGGCGGCGCGGAGCGAAGCCTGGGCAAGATCGCACCTCCCGATGTGCGGGCGTTCTGGCGGGAAGACCCGTATGAGCGTGAGTTGGAGACACTCCTGACGCCGCTCGATCAGGATATTCAGAATGAAACGGTGTGTATCGGCAAACGTGTGACGGGACACATGGTCCCGAATTTCTCCAGGGTCCTGAAGATAGGGCTGGAGGGAGTAATACGCGATGCTCAAAGTCGCCATGACGCGCTGGCGTCCGATCAGCACGACAAGAAGGCCCATTACCAGGGCATAATCACCGCCTGCCAAGCCACGGTGAATCTGGCGAACCGCTATCGCGCCGAAGCCCTTCGTTTGGCCGGTGAAGCCAAAGACGCCAACCGCCGACAGGACCTTCAGCGTCTTGCGGATCGCTGCGCCAGAGTCCCCCTCAAACCGGCGACGTCCTTCGCCGAAGCCCTGCAGTCCGTGTGGTTCACGTACATGGTGATGCATATCGAGCAGACGCCCAATCCCTATGCGTTTTCCGTGGGCAGGCTCGACCAGTTCCTTTATTCGTATTATTTGGGCGACGTGGCCGGGGGCGTTATCAGCGAAGACGATGCTCTGGAACTCCTCGAAGCGTTCTGGTTGAAATTCATCGTCGGCAAATCCTGCTGGGCGGTGTCGCAGAACATTCTCCTGGGCGGAACCACGCCCGCGGGCGACGATGCGGTGAATCCGCTGAGTTTTCTGGCCCTGCGTGCGACGGAGGAACTCCGGACGCCTCAGCCGTCCGTGGCCGTGCGCATCCATCGGGGAACGCCCGCCAAATTTCTTCACGAAGCCGCCCGGGTCCTGCGTCTGGGGCTCGGTATCCCCGCCTTCCATAACGACGATTCAGTAGTTCCTTTGAAAGTCTCTGAAGGCATTGCCGTGAATGATGCACGGGACTACGCCATCGCCGGTTGTCAGGAACCGATCGTCGAAGGAAAAGAAAACGCGCGTACAACGGGCGGAAAGTTCAATCTTGCCAAGTGTCTGGAGCTGGCTTTGAATAACGGCGTGTCCACGCTGACGGGAAAGCAATTGGGTCCCGAGACGGGTTCGACGTTCTCTGACTTTTCCGCCCTGCGGGAGGCCTACCATCAGCAGGTGCGATACTTTGTCGACCGCATGGTGCAGATGCACAATGCCGCCGATCGTTTGATCGCGCGTGAACGTCCGCTTCCGTTCCTTTCCGGCATTATCGACGGATGTATTGAGAAGGGGCGTGACGTTCGTGTTGATGGCGCGTTATACAACTTTACGGGTGTGCTCGTTCACGGATTAGCCAATGTGGCCGATTCGCTCATGGCGATCAAACAATTGGTGTTCGACGAACGACGCGTCGAGCTTTCCGCCGTGCTCGATGCCTTGCGGACAGACTATGATAACGCCGAACCCTTGCGGCTGATGCTTCTGAATCACGCCCCGAAATATGGAAACGATCTGGACGATGTCGATCGATTGGCGGGCGAGGAACTGGCGTTTGTGGCGGAGGAAGTCGGCCGGCACGAGAACGCCTGGGGCGGCCGGTATAAAGCGGGGTTTAATACCCCATCCACGCACGTGCACTACGGCCGAAAGACGGGCGCGACTCCGGACGGGCGAAAAGCCAAGGATAATCTCGCCTACGGCACGGGTCCGATGGAAGGGCGGTCGCGAAAGGGACCGACCGCCGTCGTCAACTCCGTCACCAAGTTCTCACACTCGCCCGCCAAAAACGGGACCGACCTGAATCTCTCCTTCACACCGCAGCTTGTTGCGGGTGAGGCGGGATTGAATACGCTGACGACGGTAATCCGGACGTTGTTCGATCGCGGCGCGCATCATATTCAGATCAACATCGTCGGTGTCGACACGCTTCGCCAAGCCCAGGTGAATCCCGAAGCCTATCGCGATCTCGTCGTCCGCGTTCATGGTTACAGCGCGTATTTTACCTCACTTACACACGAGATTCAGGAAGACATCATCTCCCGAACCGCCAGTACGATCTGAGTGTGTTCGATGCAGGAAACCAAATGAAGCTGGAATTCTATTTTGTCGCTGATTTGGAAAAGGGCCATCGCGTCCGATCGCATACCCACCGTGCCCTGGAGATCGTTTACTTTCTCAAAGGGTTTGGACGTACCAAGGTCGGCCAAACGACCTACGATATCCGGCGCAATCTATTCACCGTCATACCCGCCGGGATCTACCACGACCAGGAAAACTCCACCAAAGTTGTCTCTTTCTGCATGGGACTCGTCGGCAGCGGTCTTGAACCGTTTCAGGGAGGCTGGAACGATACCGGTGGACTCATTCACGTGAGCATTCAAAAACTGCTGACCGAAATGAAGGGCGGCAAACCATTCTACGAGGATATCTGCCTGGGAATTCTCCAGGAAATCGTCGGCCTGGTCAAACGCGCTTCCCGTGACAGCGCCAAACCCACCGGAAAGGAACAAATCGTCTCCCAAGCCATTGCCTTGATTCGCGAGCAGGAGGGGATCGTCTCGATCGACGATCTGGCGGACCAGCTCTACGTCAGCAAGGATTATTTGCGTCACCTGTTTCTGGAGTATACGAATCAATCGCCCATTCGCCACATCATCAACACCCGAATCGAAAACGCTCGCCAGCTCCTCGTTCGGCCGGAGCTCACAATCGACCAGGTCGCCCGAAAGTGCGGGTTTCGCAACCTCTACTATTTCTCTCGCCTCTTCAAGCGTGAGACGGGACATTCACCTTCCGAGTTCCGGCGGTCGATAACCGAAAAAGACAAATGATCGACCGTTTTGTGTATTGAGCTGCATTCGGGTCGCAGATATGTTCGAAGGATGTCATTCATTTGTTAGGAGAAGACGATGGCGAAGAAGATTCCTGTAATTCTTGATACCGATATCGGCTGTGACATCGACGACACCTGGGCCCTGGCGATGATGCTCAATTCGCCGGAACTCGACGTGAGACTCATCGTCTCCGATACTGGCGACACCGTCTACCGGGCCAAGATCATCGCCAAACTGCTTCAGATCGCGGGCCGAACCGATATCCCTGTCGGTGTGGGAATTCCTTTTCCCGATGAACGGAAATATCAGGAATCGTGGGTCGAATCCTACGACCTGTCGAGCTATCCTCGCGTGGTCAACGACGGCGTTGGCGCGATTGTGGACACGATCATGAACTCTCCCGAACCCATTACGCTGATCTGCATCGGGCCCGTTCCGAACATTGCGGCTGCGCTGGAGCGCGAACCTCGCATCGCCCACAGAGCCCGCTTCGTCGGCATGCACGGCAGTATTCGCAAGGGCTACAACGACAGTGAGAAGATCGTTCCGGAGTACAACGTGGCCCAGCATACGCCCGCCTGTCAGAAGGTGTTCACCGCGCCGTGGGATATGACCATCACACCGCTGGATACCTGCGGAATTGTCCGTCTGGAAGGCGCTAAATACCAAGCCGTGCGGGCGTGTAAAGACCCGATGATCCAAGCTGTCATCGAGAATTACCAGTGCTGGTCGAAGACCGTGAATCATCCCGATTTCGAGACCCGCAGCACGATCCTCTTCGACACCGTCGCCATCTACCTGGCCTTTACCGAGGAACTTCTCGTTATGGAAAAACTCGGTATCCGTGTAACCGACGACGGATACACTCTGATTGACGAGCACGCCAAGGTCGTCAACTGTGCCATGAAATGGAAAAGTCTTCCTGCCTTTGAGGATCTCCTTCTCGAGCGGTTGATCGGATCGAAAAAGTAGTGGCCGGTTGGGACATTGCCAGAGCGCGTCTCGACGCACCGCCTTGTCCTATTCTCCCACGACGACACGAAACCCGTAATCGGCGTCAGCTTCGGACGGTACGCCATAATGGCGGCTCGCGGATCGGCAGCTATACTCGAAGCTGTTGTACGCCCCGCCACGAAGAACACGCAGAGTACCTGAAGAAGGGCCGGGCGGGTCCGTCGATGGAGAGGAGCTGTAGTAGTCTTCCGCGTACCAGTCATTGCACCATTCCCAGACATTGCCGCACATGTCATACAGACCGAAGGAATTCGGCAGCTTTTTCCCGACAGCCCAGGTTGTACCTCCCGAATTGACCCCATGCCAGGCATAGTCCGGCAGTTGATGGGGATCGTTCCCGAAGTGGTAGTTGGTATCCTCATTTCCATGATCTGCCTTGCAGGCATATTCCCACTGGGCCTCCGAGGGCAGGTGAACGTTGTACCCGCTCTTGATCTTCAACGCCTCACAGAACGCAGTGGCCTCATTCCAGTTAATCTGTTCCACGGGCCGGTTGTTGTCGCCTGTGAAAAAACTGGGGTCGACTCCCATGACAGCCTCGTACTGCGCCTGTGTCACCTCATACTTGCCTATGAAAAACGCCCGGCTGATCGTCACTGGATGAACCGGGCGCGATCGCCCAAGCCAGTCATAGTCCATGGAGCCCGTTCCCATCGCAAATGTTCCTGCCGGGATCTTCACCAGCGTCATCAGGACTCCGCCTCCACAGTCAATCGTAAGCGTCTCACCGGGCGGCGGTGTTATGGTTGGGTATGGGGTCGGACCTGGGCTTGGAGATGGACTGGGCGAAGGACTTGGCGTAGGGAGGGGCGTTGGCGAAGGCGTCGGCGAGGCCGTCGGTGTCGGAGTAGGAATCGGTGTGGGTGTGAACGTTGGTGCAGGTGTTGGTGTAGGCGTTAGTGTTGGCGACGGAGAGAGCGTCGGCGCTGGTGTGAGAGTTGGTTCCGAAGTTGGCGTGGGGGTTGGCGTTGTCAATGGTGTCGGGGTAGGTGTCGCCGTCACAGTCGGCGTCACCGTCAAAGCCGGCGAGGGAGTGGGTGTTGCGTTTGGTGTCGGACTCGGTGTTGGCTGACAATTACCATTCACGCTAGACGGATAGGGAGTCGGAGTTGGTTCGGACGTTGGCGTTGGTTTGGAGATGATGTCACTAATATCTATGTTCCCATCATCTCCCGACCCGCCTCCGCATCCGGAAAGGAAAAATGCCATGAACAAGAAAAATGCCAGAACAATTACGCGGTTATTTCCATGTGCTCGCAAGCTGCATTCCCCCAACTTCAAGGCTTCCAACTTACTATTGGTTTGCCTACCCCGCTGGACATCCCCATTATAATCGCGAGGGCGGAATTACTCAATCAGTATTCCAACTGACTCATCCCCACTTTTTTGGGGCCTTGTCTTGGATGGAGGGCCTGCCTACG
>CAZLZE010000031.1:0-42144 GCA_964563935.1 uncultured Phycisphaerae bacterium
AAAAGGAACCTTACGCCATCGCGCCTCCACTTGACAGGAATTTTAAGACTTCACCCGGAAATCGCAGCATTCACGGTTTTATTTCGTAGCGACGGGATGAACTTGATTAGGATTGCCTGGAAGCGGTTTCATAACGAGATATAACTGAAAGTGGTGGATTGAGAATTGAATAGAGCGGCGGATCCTTGGTGTATATTCGTTAACCGTAAACACCGTTTCTTACACAAGAAAGGTATTCGTTCTACGAAGCACATCCTTGGGGATAGCATGCGGAGGATCGCTGTCGGTCGGGGGTAGGGGAGTTAGTTTGCGGACTGGGTCAGGGCGGCTTGCCAGCCGCGGGGTGTCAGTTCGCCGATCCGGGCATTCGGGTGCGTACTGATCCGATTCAGCACGTCGCGGAGGTAGGCGAATGGATCGATTTCGGCCAGTTTGCACGAGGCGACCAGGCTGTAGATCACGGCGGCACGTCGACCGCCCTCGTCGCTGCCGGCGAAGGTCCAGTTGTTTCGGCCCAGAGCCACCATTCTCAACGTGCGTTCGGCCAGGTTGTTGTCGAGTTCCAGGAGGCCGTTTTCCAGGAATCGCGTCAGGGCCGTCCATTGGCGACGGGCGTAGCCGACGGCCTGGCCCAGCGGGCTTTTCGGCAGGACGGTTAACGACCAGGCATCGAGTTTCGTCTGGATACTATCGAGGATCGGCTGAGACTTTTCCAGCCGCAGGAAGAACCGGCCGCCGGCGTCGACGAACGAATGCCGACCGATGGAACCGATCCGCCCGTGCCGTGTCGGCCGATGACCTCGGTTTCGTGTCTACCATCGTACAAACCCTTTGCTCTACATCCGGCTGCGATTATCGCACGCCCAGGAAAAGAAAAAAGATGCACTTGGAAGAACGCTTACCATCCAACTGAGGCGCGGGGTACGGACAGTTCCGTTCGGGGTCCGTTTGACGTCTGGTGAGAGGATATTCTACAGCAGCCAAACCTGGCTGGGGAGGGTCATCCACCGCGTATTGGGCGTACAAAAACGAACCACCACCGGTCGGAAGGACCGGTGGGGTGAAAAGTCGGGGATTAGGCCGAAGGGCCTATTAAGGTTTGCTCTGGGCAGATAGATCAGCTGGCGGCAGTCTGTTCGCTCGATATGGGCGGCTGCTGGACGGACTGTTGACCATCACCAGCGACGGCCTGCTGACTGTAGAGCGCCATCTTCTCTTTCATCATACGGCCAACCTTAAACTTTACTGATCTTTTGGAAGGAACGCTCACTCTTTCCAGTGTTTTGGGGTTCTGAGCGAGGCGAGCCGCGCGGAGCTTGCTTTCGAACACGCCAAACTCGCGGAACTCGAGACGGTTGCCTTTGGCGAGTTCCTCGATGATCATATCGAGAAACTTCTGAACAACCCGCTTCACCTGAACTCTCTTGATTTGGGACCGGGGCCGATTCCGGTTCAGCTCATCCGCGATCCGATCAACAAGTTCCTTTTTCGTAATCGTATTCATTACATATACCCCTATACCTATGTTGCTTTTCCAAAAATCGCAGCTACTTTACCCAGTTAATGATTTGAGGTCAAGTACTAAAATAAAAACCAGACTTGATGAGTTCCATTTTTCTCATTTAGGCCCACGACAGGAATTCAATACCTTAAGCCTAAACCGCACAATGGATTATAGTACCGCAAAGTTGCCCCCCTTTCAAGAGAAATTTTGTAAATTTTGATCTGACAGCGCTTTGCAAGGGAAAGAGGAATCATGGGAGAAAGATTGCTCTTGAGACTCTATGGAGAGAAAAGTTCGGACATCGTTCCAGCTCGCTACGGCGCGAGAAAACTGTCGGTGGGATCTGCGGGAATTTCTTTGCCCACATACTGACGAATTGTTCCTGCCTGCCAGATATTGTCCTGCTGGGGTCCGAAGAGTGGCGTCTTTTGCCATGTGACTCTTCCATCGAGCGATAAAATATTCTGCCCTCTCAATCCTGAGTGATTGGGCGAGAACGCTTTTTCAGAATCGATGCTTCGGTGCAGTTGATCTTTCGCGAGCAGCGGTGTGCGATCAGCCATGACGGCCATCTGTTGTGCCTGCGTCCAGCGAAGCTGACGAAGTTTCGGACTGAACTTCTGATCACCAAAGAGGTTCTGGAAACTGTAGGACACAATCCAGTCCTTTGGGAAATCATCCAGCGAGGACAACTCGCGCACAGGCGACGATTCACCGCCTGATTTTTCCTCGGGACAAATCAGGAATTGCGGAGAGACGTAATTTTTCTTCACGAGTACAAACAAATGGATGCGTCGCGGCTGTTTGCTCTGAGGATCGTACCAGGTCGCATTGACGGGCACTTTTGCGTAGGGCAGTTGGTTGTGAAAATCATTGGCGTAGGAAGTGATGGCGGAGCCGAGAATACCGAGGTTTCCCGCACAAAACGCCTTTCGCGCTTGTTGGCGGGCATATCCTGAGGAAAGAAGCACGGCTGAGCTGATGAGAACGATTGCCGCGGCGGTGGCGGCGAAATCAGCGAATCGGCTGAAGATGGTTCGCCGGGGAACGGTGAAGTCGGGAGTCAGATCCTCCAGGAGCGAATCGACCGTCAATTTCGGGATGCGCGCCGAGGAGATGATTTTTTCTTTCAGGCCCGAAGGAACCGGCACATCATAAGTTGATAACGGGGCAAGAGTTGACTTCACCTGCTCATTGATTTCGCGGGCATGGGGATCGGAATTCAGGAGCTGTTCGATCTGCGACTTGTCTTCATCTGAGATCGCGCCCAGATGATAGTCGAGGAGTTGGTCGAACAAGTCATCAGAGTTATTCGGTCGATTCGGGTTCATATCGCTTCCATATTTGCCCAAAAGTAGTTACCGCCTTATGTAAACGTGACTTTACGGTACCCAGAGGTATCCCAAGCATGTCGGCAATTTCTTTATAGGGCAACTGATCGTAATATGCCAAGATCAAGATCTCCCGCAGCTGCTCGGGCAAATCCGTCAAAGCCACTTGTACTTTCTGTGTTGTCTCTCGTGCGATAACCTCCTGATCCGGCGCTACAGATGTTTGCGGAAGCAAATGCGCCAGAGAGACTTCCATGTCTCCGTCGGTTTTCTGGAGAACTATTTGTTTTTCTGATCGACCCGCGGACCTCAGGACGTCTCGTGCCCGATTGGCCGCGATCGAATATAACCACGGCCGGAACTTTTTGGTCTGGTCAAATGTTTGGGCCGACCGCGACACCTTCATAAACACGTCCTGGATAAGGTCTTCCGCCAGATGTTGGCGGCCGGTGAACCTTACCAGGAATCGGAATATTTGTTTGTAATACCGATCCACCAGAACATCAAAGGCCTGAGTTTGGCCGTCGATGTATTGAGCAAAGATCTGCTCATCCGACAGATGGTCGCCATTCTCTACCATTATGTACGATTGGTTTCCTCAGAGGTTCTCGTCTTCTGCCGGGAGTCGGCTTGGGAGCCAGCCCCGAAAAGTCCAATTTCCTACAGACCTACTATATTGTAGCGTCCCACGACCCGTATCAAATAAAAAGGTATGGAAATATCAGGATCAGACGACCTTTTTCAGCAATTCCAGCATATCCTCTCTGGTCACCTCGCGTGGATTGGCCTTGGTGGACCCGGAAATCATGGCCAGATCGATGAGGAAGGGGTAATCTTCCTCCTTGATCCGGTATTCGCGGAGATCGTGCGGCAGATCGAGTTCCGATAATAGCCGCCGCAGGTAATCTACCGGATCGGCCATGAGGATATTGCAGAGCGTGGAATATTTATCTTCTTTCCCCGAATAGAGAGCGGACTTGTTGAACTCCAGAACTACGGGCATGAGGACGGCACAGGCCAGGCCATGGGGAATTTTGTATTTTCCACCGATGGGATGGGCGAGGCCATGGACGGCGCCGAGACGGACATTTGCCAGGGCCATTCCCGCCATCAGGCTTCCCTCGGCCACCGCCTGTCGCGCAGCCAGATCCGTTCCGTCGCGATAGGCTTGAGCGAGATTCCGGGAGATCAGCGAGATGGCCTTTTCGGTTAAGGCGTCGGAAAGATGGTTGCTGAATTTGGAGCAGAACGATTCGATGGCTTGGACAATCGCGTCCATTCCGGACATGGCGGTTACGCGTGGGTTGCAGGTGACGGTGAGTTCGGGATCGACGATAGCCGCCCTGGGCATCATGGCATCGGCGCGGAAGGATTGCTTGATGTCCTGATCGGTATCGGTGAGGACGGAAACGGCCGTCACTTCCGAACCCGTGCCCGATGTCGATGGGATCGTGATCACGGGCAGACTCTTGTCGGGAAGTTTTTGGGTCTGAAGATGCTGAGCGCAGGGCTGATCGGAGTAGATTAGAATAGCGGCGGCCTTGGCGGCATCGAGTGCGCTTCCGCCCCCCAGACCGATGACCAGGTCGCATTTTTTGGCTTTGACTGTCTCACGAAGCTCGTCGATGTAACGGCACGGTGGCTCTTCGGGAACGCCTTCCACACTCTCGCAGGCGATGCCTGCGGATTTGAGCATATCTGCAATCCGCTGCAGCGTTCCGCTCGTCCGAGCCCAGGACTTTCCGGTGATCACGAGCGTCCGAGCCGCGCCCAGCGATTGCACGACCCGAGGCAGCTCATTCAAACAGCCGGGGCCGGTGAAGATTTTTTCGGGAACGCTGAATTTTGACATAACTAGACATCCCGCGGATCGGTGATTTTGCCTGTGAGGGAAGAGGCCGCTACTGTGAGCGGGCTGGCGAGGTAGACCTGGGAATCGGGGTGCCCCATTCGGCCGGGGAAGTTTCGATTCGTCGAACTGATGCAGATCAACGGATCGTTCATTCGGCCGAAGGTGTCCACGGGTCCGCCGAGACACGCGGCACAGGAGGGCGGACCGATTTTGCAGCCGGCATCGGCGAATATCTGCCGGAGCGACTTGGCGCCGTGCTTGAGCGTATCGAGGGCGCGATCCACTTCGACCGTGGCTGGGACGATGAAGGTGTCTACCTTGACTTGCCGGCCGGCGAGGATCCTGGCGGCGGCGATGAAGTCGGTGATTTTTCCGCCCGTGCAGGATCCGACGTAGGCCCGGTCAATTTTCTGATCCTTGAGCTTGCGTGCGGTCGCCTTATTGCCCGGAGAATGCGGACAGGCAACGGTCGGTTCGAGGTTTTTGACGTTGTACTCTTTCTTGAGCAGGTATTTGGCATCGCGGTCCGACTGGAACATCTTGCAGGCGTTTTTGCTGACGCCACGGGCCGTGACATAGTCGATCGTTTTTTCGTCGGCGGCGATGACACCGTTTTTCCCGCCCGCTTCGATGGCCATGTTGCAGATGGTCATGCGTTCTTCCATATTCAGAGCGACGATTGCTTCGCCGATGAACTCCATGGCGCAGTACGTTGCCCCGTCGGCTCCGACATCGCCGATGGCGTTCAGGATGAGGTCCTTGGCCATGAGGTAGTCGGGCATTTGTCCATCAAACTGGAAGAGCATGCTGGGAGGCACTTTCAGCCAGAGCTTGCCGGTTCCGAGGACGAAGGCCGCTTCGGTATTTCCCACGCCGGTGGCGAATTCGCCGAACGCGCCGGCGGTGCAGGTGTGGGAGTCGGTCCCGATCATGACTTGGCCGGGAACGCTGTGGCCTTTTTCCGCCAGGGTGCTGTGGCAGACGCCGCTGTAGGGCGTTTTGCTGGTTTTGTCATAGCCGGTGGGGATGCCCGGGGCGTTAAGGAAATCGGGATCATAGAAATGGGTGATGCCCTGCTCGCGGACGAACTGGCGAAGGATATCGACGTTGCGATGGGCCTTTTCGTCGGCAGTGAAGATGTAGTGGTCGGGGATGATGACCACTTTCTTCGGATCGAACACTTTGGCGTTTTTTCCGAATTCCTTCTGAAAAATTCCGATGGTTCCCGGTCCGCAGACATCATGCGTCATGAGAACATCGACTTGGACCCAGATATTCTCGCCCGGCGTGACGGACGTTCGACCGGCGGCATGGGCGAGAATTTTTTCCGTGATTGTCATTTTCAGACCTCTATTTGACTGTAAAAAAGGGCAAACGTGAGCGTCTGCCCCACTCCTGTAATTTTAGAGCAGCGACGGATCGAATTTCCGACCGGTCAGCCGTTCGTACGCTTCAAGATATCGGCTCATCGTTCCCTTGACGACGTCGTCGGGAAGCGTCGGGCCCGGCGGGGTCTTGTTCCAGCTGAGCGTTTCGAGGAAGTTGCGGACGAACTGCTTGTCGAAGGACGGCTGATCGTGCCCCGGCTCGTACACGTCCGCCGGCCAGAATCGCGAGGAATCCGGCGTGAAGATCTCGTCCACGAGGACGAGCTTGCCGTTTTGATCGAGGCCCCATTCAAATTTCGTATCCGCGATGATGATCCCGCGGGACAGGGCGTAATCGGCGGCGAGCTTGTACAGCTCGATGGTGGAATCTCGAAGCTGGGTCGCCAGATCCTTTCCGACCAACTGCACGGTCTGGTCGAAGGTCAGGTTTTCGTCGTGCCCGACCGAGGCCTTGGTGGTCGGGGTGAAGATCGGCTCGGGCAGCTTGTCGCACTGCTTGAGGCCCTTGGGAAGCACTACTCCGCATACGCTGCCGGACTTTTGATAGTCTTTCCATCCGGAACCGGTGATGTAGCCGCGAACCACGCACTCGACGGGCGTGACTTTGAGCTTGCGCACCAGCATCGACCGTCCGGCAAACACATCGGGCCTGGACTTGAACGGCTCGGGGAAGTCTTTGATATTGGCGCTGATCACGTGATTCGTGAACTTCGCGGCGAACTTCTCGAACCAGAACTTGCTGATTTGCGTCAGGAGGACGCCTTTATAAGGAATGCCGTTTGGCATAACGACATCAAAGGCGCTGATGCGATCGGAGGCGGCCAGGACAAGCCGGTCGCCCAGATCGTAAATATCCCGAACTTTTCCACGCTTCACGGGCAGGCCCGGAGCGTCCGTTTGCAGAATGACATTTGGTTGTTTTTCCATGACCAAAAATGGTAGCGGAAAGGGTGATTTAAGTCAATATGAGAGTGAAATTGAGGGCTTGGGGAGGAATATCTCAATATTTGGTGTTGGGCCGGGCTATCGGCCTAGAACCGCTGCGGCGGTTTCGCAGATTTGCATGAGTTTTCCGGGAAGCAGGCCGAAGAGGATGAGGAGGCCCGCCGTAAGGATCAAGCCGATGGGAGCGAACATCCCGGCAGGCTGCTTTTGCGTCGCCGTCTGCGGGGCCTGTGAATTTTCGGCGGGGCAAATATAGATCCACGAGAGAATTCGGAAGTAGTAGGCGGCGCCGATGGCGGCGTTGATGAGGCCGATGACGGTGAGCAGGTTCAGCCAGAAGTTCCCCGCGGCGAATGCGGCGGTAAAGATGTAGACTTTTCCCCAGAACCCGCCGGTGGGCGGTAGACCGGTGAGGCTGAGCAGGAATATGGCCAGCAGGAGACTCAGCCCCGGCTGAAGTTTGGCCAGGCCCGCCAGATCCCGAAGGGTTGAAGGCTCGTCATCGCCGGATGTGGTTTTTCGCAGATGAGCGAGATAGCCCAGCACGCCGAACGAGCCCAGGCTCATCAGTCCGTAGATGAGGACGTAGAAAAGAACGGCGGCCAAGCCGCTTTGCAGTCCGCCTTCGTTAACCACCACCGCCGCCAGGGCGATGAGCATGTAGCCGCTATGGGCGATGCTACTGTAGGCGAGAAGGCGTTTGACGTCGGTCTGCAGCAGGGCAAGGACGTTGCCAATCGTTACCGTCGCGACGGCGGCGACCCAGAGGACGGGCCAGAATACGTTCCAGAGCTGGCTATGGAATCCGACGAAGGCGAGGATACGAAGCAGGGCAATGAATCCCGCCATTTTGGGCAGGAACGCGATGATCGCCGTGGCAGGGCTCGCGGCTCCCTGGTAGACATCCGGGGCATAGAAATGAAACGGAACAGCGGTGATCTTGAACGCCAGGGCGGTGAAGGTGAGGATCAATCCGATCGCCGCCAGCCATCTGGTCGGACCCGTATCCGGAAACAGCAGAACGGCGGACAGGTCCGTGGTCCCGGCGGCACCATAGAGGAAGATGAGTCCGTAGGCAAAGAGCGCGGTGGCGAGCGTGCCAAGGAAGAAGTACTTTGTCGTCGCTTCTTCGGTCAGCACGTGGCGGCGGGACAATCCCACGAGGACGTAGCTGGGAATGGAGGAGAGTTCCACCGCGAGCAGGAGAACGATCAGATCGGACGCCATTCCCGTCATGATGAGTCCGACGGCTGTGAAGAAGAGCATGGCGAAGAATTCTCCGGAGACCGCTCGCCGCGGCTGATGGAAGGCGATCAGAAGCGAGAGGATGGCGCCGCCGAGGGCAACGATGGCTGTGTATTGCGCCAGCGGGTCGGCCGTGAGCCTGCCCAGGACATCCGGGGTGGCGTTTGGCCAGAACGCCAGGGTCCAGCTTGCGACGGTGAGGATAATGAGTCCCAGTATGCCGACGGCGGTTCGGGATATGCGCGGACGCGAGGGCGCGGAACTACCGGCCGCTCCGACGATCGCCAAAATCGCGCCGCCCAGACTCAAAATCCCAGGCACCAACAATAACTTGATTGTCGAGACATCCATATATCGATAACCTCTGCTTCAAAGGGTCATGATTTGGACCGGAGTCGGCTAAGATATCAGCCAGAGATGACTGACGCGCATGTGAGAGACAGCCATCGGATGTGCGACAGGCCATGAGTTCCTCATCCGCCGGGCTGGGAGCAACGTACATGATCGTATCAACTACCGCCTTACAGGCGGGCATCATGGCGCGGGTGATAGGCTCCGGCCAGATGCCGATGAGCACCACAAGCACCGCCAGCGGAGCCAGTACGCCGATTTCACGTGGGCCGAGGTCCCTCGAGTAGCGAGGATCGGACGGCGGCAGATGCTCGGGACCGAAGAATACCTGGCGAATGAAGTGCAGAATGTAGATCACGGACAGGATAATCCCACCCGCGGCGAAGACACCGAACATCATGTGCAGCGGACCCGGGGGCGTTCCGCCGCTCGATGTGGCGCTGGTAAATGCTCCGACCAGGATCATGAACTCACTGACGAATCCGTTGAGCCCGGGAAGGCCCATCGAGGAGAGTCCAAAAAGCACGGCGAAGAAGGTCAAGACGGGCATCGTACGGGCCAGGCCGCGAATCTCACCGAACTTGTGCGTGTGGTAGCGATCGTAGATCATACCCACCACGAGGAAGAGGGCTCCGGTGCTGATCCCATGGTTGACCATGAGGAGAAGCGCTCCGGTCACCCCCACGGGCTTGGCCGTGAACAACCCGAGGATGCAGAATCCCATGTGACTGACAGAGGAATAGGCGACGAGGCGTTTGAAATCAGCCTGCGCCCAGGCGGCCAGGGCACCGTAGAGAATGGCAATCACCGCGAGGAACGCCATCAGCGGGGCGAAGTAGAGCGTTGCCTGGGGAAGTATGGGCAGGCAGAACCGCAGAAAGCCGTAGGTTCCCAGCTTGAGCAAGACGCCGGCGAGGAAAACGCTTCCCGTGGTCGGCGCCTCGGTGTGGGCCAGGGGAAGCCATGTATGGAATGGGAAGAGCGGCACCTTGATGGCGAACCCGACGAACATAGCGGCGAAGATCCATAGTTGAGTGGCCGTGGAGAAGGTTCCCGTCTGCGCCAGCCGGATGAGCTGCGGGATATCAAAACTGACCCGTCCGCCGAGGTTACGCGCCTGCAGCGCCAGATAGATAATACCCGCGAACGTAATGAGCGAACCGACGATGGTGTACACGAAGAACTTGGTGGCAGCGAATTGTCGGTTTTCGCCGCCCCAGATTCCGATCAGGAAGTACAGAGGGACAAGGACGAACTCAAAGAAGATGTAGAAGAGCAGGACGTCCACGGCGCAGAACACACCCATGCAGGACGTACCGAGGATGAGCAGGAAGATGTAGTACTCCTTGATCCGCTCGGTCACCGGGACGGTGCTGTAGACGACCGAGAGAAAGAGCAGCAGCGCCGTCATGGCCAGCAGAAAGACCGATATACCATCGACACCTACGTGGTACCGGATTTCCACACCGGGCAGCGAGGGTGATCCGAGCCAGAGGACGTTCTGCTCGAGGACGTAGGTGTCGGTCGGGCCGGCCTGGCAGAAGCGTGTCACCACAATGCCGGTGAGGATCAGCGAGACCAGGGAGACAATCAGGGCGACCGTCCTGATTGTCCGCGTCTGCCGGTGGCTTAGAAATCCGATGATGATGGCGCCGGCAGCCGGAGTGAAGATCGTCAACGTCAGTATCCAGTTTTGCAGCACATTCATTGTCTTAGCCCAACATGTTAATGATGACCAGGATCATGACAGCCAACAAGACAGCCACCCCGAGGGCGTAGCCTTGCAGGGCCCCCGCCTGCACGGTTCTGGCCAATCGCGCCAAGCCCCTGGGAATCCATGCGATTCCCGCCAGAATACCGTCAATCACAATGTTATCCGCCTCGCTGCATCCTTCGGCTGCAGTGCGTGTGGGCTTGACAACCGCTGTTGCGTAGATCTCGTCGACGTAGTATTTGCGGTTGAGCAGGTTGCGAATGCTGAGACGAGGGATCGGCCGGCTGGCTCGCTCCGGCGTGTATATTCGCCACGCGAGAAAGATCATGAGCAGGTTAGCTGCCGTCGTGATCACGCCGTAGATCATGGGGTTTTCGCCAACAGTTGCGGACCAGGGCAGCGATGGATGGAGCAAGCGATGGATCAACCCATGCTCCGGAGGCCAGGCGAAGATGATCCCCAGGCACGCTGATCCAACGGCGAGGATAATCATGGGCCAATTCATCCACCCGTCGACCGTGTGAGGATGGCCTTTGAGCCGCTCGGGTAGTTTCTCGGGTCCATGGAACACCAGGAAGAAGACGCGGAAGATATACAGCGTGGTCAGCAGCGTGGTCAGCCACGCCAGCACGCCCAGCGCGGGCCAGCGAATCCACGCGTAACCGACGATCTCGTCCTTGCTCCAGAACCCGGAGAAGGGGAAGATGCCCGAGAGCGTGAGGGCGGCGATGAGAAACACCCAATAGGCCACGGGCAGCACTCGCTTCAGGCCGCCAATCTCGCGAACGTCGATTACACCGTCCATGGCGTGCATGACGGCGCCGGAAGCGAGGAACAACAGGGCCTTGAACCACGCGTGGGTCCCGAGATGGAAGATACCCGCCGCGGGCGTCAGAACACCGATGGCCAGGAACATGTACCCAAGCTGGCTGATGGTGCTGTAGGCGAGAATCCGTTTGATGTCGAATTGCCCGAGGGCGATGGTGGCTGAATAGATAGCGGTTACCGCGCCGATAATCGCGACCACATCCATCGCGATGGGCGATTGAACAAAGATCGCCCCGCATCGAGCGACCATATACACCCCGGCTGTCACCATGGTGGCGGCATGGATCAGCGCGCTGACGGGCGTGGGACCTTCCATGGCGTCCGGCAGCCACACATACAGTGGAATCTGCGCGCTTTTTCCCACGGCGCCCGCCAGGAGCAGCAGAGAAATCGCGGTGGCCAAGTCCGAGCTCAGCGTGAACGCGCGGTCGAAGACCGGCAGAAAATCAACCACTCCGAATACCAGGAGGATAAGAAGGATGCCGATGGCAAAACCGGTGTCGCCGATTCGCGTAACGACGAAGGCCTTGACGGCCGCATTGGCCGCCGCCGGACGCGTGTACCAGAATCCAATGAGCATGAAGCTGCACAAACCGACGCCTTCCCACCCGAGGTAGAGCATGAGGAAGTTGCCCGCGAGGACCAGCGTGCACATCGACGCGACGAACAACGACATTTGTGCGAAGAAACGATTGTAGCCTTCGTCCTGGGCCATGTAGCCGCGAGAGTAGACGATCACCAGCAAGCTCACGACGGTCACCGTGACGAGCATCACCGCGGTCAGACTGTCGATCTGGATGGAGAAGAAGGCGCGGAACCCGCCCAGTTCGATCCATGGAAATGCAGCCGCCAGTAACTGATCGGCCGGATGTCGCAGGAAGTGGGCGAAGATGATCGCCGAGAGAATGGCAGCACCGGCCACCGTGCCGATGGCGAACCAGTCGGCGCCCCGGCGTGCCCGAGCGAGGGCGAGCCCCGTCCCGACCACGGCCCCCGCCAAAGGAAGCAGGATAATCCACCATGCCAGTTGCTGAAGGTTCATGATCAGCCTTTCATCTCCTGTAACTTGTCCGCGTCCAAGCTGTGCTGACGGCGAAAGACGACGATAATCAGCGCCAACCCCACAGCCGCCTCCGATGCCGCCACGATTAGAAGCAGCAGCGCGAACGCCTGACCCGTGAGCTGTCCGTGATACCGCCCGAGCGCCACGGCCGCGATGATGATTGCCTGGAACATCACTTCCGTTGAAAGGAACATGAGCACCAGGTTTCGCCGGGCGACAAATCCCACCAGCCCGATGGCGAATACGACGGCCGAGAGCAGGATGTAAGGCAATAGTTCATGACTCATTGTCGGATCTCCCCGTCACGTGTCGAGCCTTCGCCAGGGCAACGGCCCCGATCACGGCCGACAGTAAAAGGACGCCTGCCAGTTCCAGCGTAATCACATAATCGATGAGCACGGTCTTGCCGATGTGTGCCACGTTTGATTGATCCCATCCCGCAGAGCGTAACGGCGCGCCCGGCTGGAGTACGACCATGGAGCCGGCAAACACCGCTGCCGAGATCACGCCGAGCACAACACGGTTCTTGTTCCGTTCGTATCGAGGTCGGCCGGGTTCCTGGGCCAGCATGATCACAAAGACATACACGACGATGATGGCCCCGGCATAGACCAGGACCAGCGCCGCGGCCAGGAACTGGGCGCCCAGGAGCAGGACCAGGACGGCCGTCGAAATCACGAGCAGGATCAGGTAGAACGCGCTGAAGAGAACCTTCTCATGCGTGACAACTCGAAACGCACTGACGATGGAGACAATGGCGACCACGATGAACACAAGGTCCGAAGCCCGTCCGGGGCGCCAGCGCTGGTATCCGAACCCCAGGCCTGCCAGGAAGGCGAGGACCAGGAAAAACGGGACGATATACCGGCGCACAAGGCCGCTCGACGGCGCGAGCAGGTGCAGCCCCAGGGCTGCGAAGACCAGAACAGCCACCCATAGTGCGGCCAAAGTCGATACCTCCTATTGCGGATAATCCGTAATTTTCGGATGCTTGTCCGGCTTGTCCTTCGACGTGATATCACCCATTTCCAACAGCATTTCCTTCGTATACATCATCTGTTCCCGCGTATAGCCGACCGGTTCGAACACCTGTGTCAACTGTATGGCGTCGACGGGACAGGACTGCTCGCACATGCCGCAGTAGATGCAGCGAAGCTCGTCGATGACGAACGTCTCGGGATATTTTTCCCGGTCGGTCCAGGGCGCCGCCGCGGCCTTGATGAAAATGCAGTGGGCGGGGCAGATTGTCTCACACATCAGGCAAGCCACGCATTTGATTCGCCCTTCCAGGTCGCGGTTGAGTCGATGGAATCCTCGCTGATTGTCCACGTAGAGCTTGCGACGCTGTTCGGGATACTGAAGCGTGATTTTGCGATGGAAAAAATGGCGCAGCGTCGTCACAAAGCCCGTAATCACGGCCACGATCGGGCTTCGCTGCCACCACGTCAACTCAGGCGCGGTGATGCAGATAATGTCCTTCTCTTCCATTGCGATTTACCTTCTTTTACGATCGACCAGAGAAATACCGCGACCAGCACAGCGATATTCGCCAGCGTCATCCAGAACGTCCACGCGATGCCGAAGTACACGAAGATTCCCGTCAACAACAGCAGGGCCAGGGACATCGGCAGCAGCCAGTTCCAGCCCACGTTGATGATCTGGTCGAAACGGTACCGAGGCAGCGTCCAGCGCACCCACATATAGATAAAAATCAGGACCGCCATCTTCGCGACCATGATCGTCAGTTTCAGAATCGTTTGCCAGAACCCGCCCTCCATATGGGGCGTCAGGTACGGCAGGTGCCACCCGCCGAAGAAGATCGTCACCAGCAACGCCGAGGTGGCGATCATGTGAGCGTACTCGCCGAGGAAGAACAGACCGAATTCCATGGAGGAATATTCCGTATGGTACCCCGCGACCAGTTCCTGCTCCGCTTCGGCGACGTCGAAGGGCAGACGGCTGAGTTCACCCAACGTGGCAATGAACATCACTATAAACACCGCCGGTTGATAGAAGAATATCCATCCATTAAGCATCTGCTGACGGACGGCCACCTCCAGGCGCAAGTCCTGCACGAGCACGAACACGCAAAGAACACAGACACCCAAAGGAATCTCGTAGCTCAGGATGAGCGCAACCGCTCGGAAAGCGCCGTAGAAGGAGTACTTGTTGTTGCTGGCCCAGCCGCCAATGATAATGCCGTAGATGCTTCCGATACCGATAAGAACGGCATAAACTACCCCAACATCCAATCCGGGAGCGATCTGAATGGGAATATGATATCCCCGCAACATCCAGATCCCGCCAAATGGGATCACCGCCATGACGGCCATTGCGCCGAGCATGGTCAGCGCCGGTCCAAGGAAAAATAAAAGACGGTTCGCCTCCGCGGGAACGAAGTTCTCCTTGAAGAAGATCTTGATACCGTCGGCCACGGGCTGAAAGATCCCATGCGGGCCGACCCGGTTGGGACCGACCCGGTCCTGGATGTACGCGGACACTTTGCGCTCCACGAGGATCAGGTATGGAACCGCCCCCAGGGTCGCCCCAATCACGATCAACCCGAATATGGTACTGGTCAGGATCAGCATAACTGTGCGTTTACTTCACTCCTCTAAAAATGCATCGCCGGCGGAAGCTTGGGCGGCTCGTACAGCTCGAAGTCGCCCAGTATGGTTGCCAGTTCCTTGCGAACATGCTCCGCGTGATACACGCCTGTAAGTCCGATCAGCCGTCCCATCCACTGGCCTTCCTGCAGCAATCCACAGGGCGGCAAGACGCCGCGGTCGAACGTCTGCTTTAGTCCATTGCGATTGATGAACGATCCTTCCCGCTCCACCCAGATCGTCAGCGGAAGCACGATATCCGCCTGGTCGCTCAGCATCGTCCGGAAAGTGTCCTGAACGATTAGAAGCTCCGGCCGGGACGAGAGGTTAACAAGCTTGTCGAGCGGATCCTGGAGATATCCGCCCGTGAGCCAGAGCGCCTTGATCCGCCCCAGGCTTCGCTCCCACTCATCGCTGCTCATCTGCGGACCCGCGAACTTCTCGAGTATCATGCGCAGGCCCGTCGCGTTGGGCGTCCGGTCCGCGCTCAAGAGAAAACCGCTTTTGAACTTCTTATCCTCGCCGACGTTCACCTGCGGACCGGCTGTCAGAACCGCCTGGGGGTCAACTGTCCGAGCGAACCGGCAGATCATGTAGATCAATTCGCAGTCCAGCATGGGCGACAACATCACCGCCAACGATCCCGGCCCGTTTTTCCGGACGGCAGCCTCCAATCGAGTCTGCAAGAGCCCAGGAACATCGCTCGCGGTCCGTTCCCGTGGCGATCCATTTTCTCGAACGCTGTAGCGCAGCAGGCGGTCGGCGCGGAAGACGTTCTGCCACAGATACCGCCCCACGTCGCACATCCAGTAGTCGTTCACTGTGGGGTTGTATCGGGGACGGAAACGGTCGACCCGCTCATCCCGGTGATCCACGAAAATCGTGCACCCCGTGGCGCACCCGGCGCACACCGATGGTTCGGATTTGAGATACCACACCCGCTCGCGGAAGAGAAATTCCTTGTCCAGCAACGAGCCCACCGGACAAATGTCGACCACGTTGCCGGCCAGTTCATCATCCATCGTCTGTCCGGGCATCTGGTCGATCTCGCTTACGTTCGCCCGCTTTACGATCGCCAACTGAGAGTAGCCTGATATCTCGCGTGTGAACCGCACGCACCGGCTGCAGAGGATGCATCGATCTGAGTAAATGAGGATATGTTCGCCAAGATCCTTCTTGGGCTGCTTGAGTTTTTTGTCGATCATGCGAGAAAGGGCGTTTCCGTAGTGGTAGCTGTAATCCTGGAGGAGGCACTCGCCGGCCTTGTCGCACACGGGGCAGTCCAGGGGATGGTTCACGAGGTAAAACTCCATGACCGCCCGCTGATTCTCGATTACTTTGTCTGTCTTCGTCCACACGCGGATCCCATCGCTGACCGACGTTCGACAGGAGGGGACGAGCTTTGGATTGCGTTTGAGCTCGCCGGTCTTCGGGTCCTTCTCGTCGATCTCGACCAGGCACAGCCGGCAGCTCGCAGGTACGGACAGACCGGGATGCCAACAATAATAAGGAATATGAATATCGTTATCGAGGGCGGCGCGCAGAATGTTGTCCGTGGCTTTGGCCTGAACTTCTCGGCCGTCGATCTGCAGCGTCACCATTTTCGCGTTCGTGTCCGTCATGAATCCCTACCTTAGCGGCGGAACTCCATCCGCCGGTACCGGTTTACGCAAAGCCTGCGGGGTCGCCTTCCACTGCGCCACCATGTCGGGCGACATCCGCATGGGTGATTTTCGCCGGCGCTGCTCGATCCGCTCGATCAGTTCGCCGCGAAATTTCTGAATCAGCGTCCGCAATGGATACGCCGCCCCGTCCGACAGGCCGCAGATGCTGTGTCCGGTCATCATGCCCATGTGCTCGGTCAATTCCTCGATGATGTCCAGATCCTCCACCCGTCCGCCGCCCGCGAGCATGCGCGTCGTCATCATCAGTGCCCAACCCGTGCCTTCCCGGCACTGCGTACACTGTCCGCAGGACTCGCGGCCGAAGAATCGGGCGGTATTGTTCAGCACCACCAGCATATCCGTATCTTCATCCAATACGGTCACCGCGCCTGTACCCATCCCAAGACAGCCGTTTTTGGCTCGACTAAAACTCTCAAAGTCCATCGACACATCGATCTCATCCGCGGTCAAAAAGCCTGTGGATATCCCCCCCGGGTTCACCGCCTTGATCTTCCGCCCGCCGCGGGGTCCGCCCGCGCACTCGAAAATCAGGTTCTTCAAATTCACCCCCATCGGAAATTCCCAGCAGCCGGGTTTGTTGACGTGCCCGGACACACAGTACATTTTTGTCCCCGTGCTCTTTGCGGTTCCCAACGACCTAAACCAGTCCACGCCGCGCTCGATAATGGGAACCACGCAGGCAAGGGTTTCAATATTGTTGACCACCGTCGGTTGGCCGAACAACCCCTTGACGGCTGGGAATGGAGGCTTGTTTCGCGGATACGGCCGCTTGCCCTCGATGCTCTCCAACAGGGCCGTCTCCTCGCCGCAGATGTACGCCCCCGCGTTCCGATGCGTGTAGATCGTCAGGCTGTGCCCGGAATTCAGAATATTCTCGCCCACCAGCCCGGCCACCATCGCCTCGCCGATCGCCTTGTTGAGAATGTCTTCCTGCTCCACGTATTCGTCGCGGATGTAAATGTATGCGCACCGCGCTCCGATCGCATACGCACTGATGATGATTCCTTCCAGCGCCAGGTGCGGGTCGATATCCACCAGCACACGATTGCAGAACGTGCCCGGCTCGGCCTCGTCGAAATTGACGCACAGATACGTCTCTTTCCGATCCTTCGGCAGAAAGCTCCACTTCATGCCCGTTGGAAAGCCCGCCCCGCCGCGCCCGCGAAGCCCCGATTGCTTCACTTGCTCAATGATCTCCGACGGGCTCATTGTGAGGGCCTTGGCCAGTGTCTGGTATCCGCCGCGGTCGCGGTAGACACTGAGCTTCCGGCTGTTCTCAACCGTCGCGTTTCGCATCAGTACCGGTTCGAAGTCATTCATTTGTATTTGCTCAAAATCTCGTCCAACTGATCGATCCGAATCGGGCCGTAGCTTTCCCAGTCAATCGTCATATACGGAGCCTTGTCGCACCCCCCCATGCACTCCTCCGATTCCAGGCTGAATCGTCCATCCGGAGTGGTTTGCCCCTCTTTGATGCCCAGCTTGGCCTCTAGCGCGGCCAACAACTGCGTACTTCCACAGACCTCGCAGCTGAGCCCGTGGCACACCATGATCAAATGTCGCGCCTGGGGTTTTGTGTGAAAGTGGCCATAGCAACTCATCGCGTCATAGACTTCCGAGGGTGTGATCCCCAGGATGTGGGCGATTTCCTCGATGGCCTTGGGGGGAACGTAGCCAATCGCGTTCTGAACCAGGTGCAGCGCCGGAAGCAGCGCCCCCTGGCGCACCGGATACCGTTGGATCGCTTCCTCGATCTTTCGCCGAAGCTCCGACGTCAGCACCGAGGGCGTGCCCGGGGCCACTTCCGAAGTCCGTCGATCAACTGCCTGCCAGACCATCTCGCCACAACCTCCTATCTGTCACACTCGGCCACAATAATGTTCAAACTCCCCAGCACCGCCACCACGTCCGAGATCTGCAGCCCTTCGACCATCTTGGGGAAATACTGGTAATTGATGAACGACGGCGGACGGCAGCGGGCCCGATATCCCACGCCCGATCCGTCCGAAGCGATATAGAACCCCAGCTCGCCGTTCGGCGACTCGTTGAACCCATAGACCTCACCAATGGGCGGCCGGAATCGCCGGTTCGTCATGATCAACTCAAAATGATGAATCACCGATTCGATCGACCCGTACACCTGGTCCTTGCTCGGCAGCGTCAGCTTGTATTTCTGGTCCACGTCCACCGGACCGGACGGCAGATTCTCGATCGCCTGCTCCACGATCGCCAGCGACTGACGCATCTCCTCCACTCGCACCAGATATCGAGCATAGGCGTCGCCTTCCGTGGCGATCGGCACCTTGAAATCGAAGTCCTTGTACGCCAGGAACGGCTCATCCTTCCGCAGGTCGCGTCTCACTCCGCTTGCCCGCGCCACTGGACCCGTCAGCGCCCAATCCACCGCCTGGTCGTACGTGATAACGCCGATCCCCTGTGTGCGATTCATGAAGATTTTGTTTCGCGTGATCAGCCGTTCAAAGTCCGCCAGCGTGCGGGGAAACTGTCGGCAGAAATCGCGAATCATGGAAATCAGTTGCTTGGGCGCATCCTGCATCAGCCCCCCCACCCGAGTATAGCTACTCGTAAAACGATGGCCCGAGGCGACCTCGAAAATGTCGTACAATTGCTCCCGCGGATTGAAGGCGTAAATGAACGGAGTAATGGCTCCCAGATCCAGTACCGCTGTCCCGACGTTCAGCAGGTGATCGAAAATTCGCGACAGCTCGTTCATGATCACCCGCAGATAGCTGCACCGCGGCGTTACCTCGATCCCGAACAACCGCTCCACCGCGTCGTGCCACGCAATGTTGTTGGCGATCGGCGAGAGATAATTCATCCGGTCCGTAATCGTTACGTACTGGTTGTAATCCAGGTGTTCGCCGATTTTCTCGAACCCGCTGTGAAGGTACCCGATAATCAGATCGCAATGGACGATCCGCTCCCCGCTTAACTTCAGGAGGATGTGAAATGTCGTGTGCGTCGCCGGATGCTGAGGTCCGAAATTCAGCGTCCACACTTCGCCCACATTGTCTTCCATGATCAAGGCCATTTGGCCAATTTCCTTTCACGCGTCCTGCCGTGTCAGCCGGGGGAAACTGTCTCGCTCGCCCAACCCGGTCATCGGATAGTCCTTGCGCAACGGGAAATGCTCAAAATTATCTGGGCACAAAATCCGTGCCAGGTTCGGATGATGATCGAAGAGAATCCCGAACATGTCGTATACTTCCCGCTCCAGCCACACGGCTGCGCCCCAAAGCTCATGCACGCTCTCGACATGGAGATCCGGTTCGTCCAGCATCACCTTCACCCACACCCGCCGATTGTATTTGAGCGATAACAGGCTATAGACAACGCCGAACCGTTCCCTCGCTTTTGGAAACTTCAGATAATCCACAGCCGTGATGTCGATCAACATATTGAATCCGAACTTCGGCTCGTCGCGAAGCATCCGCATCAGTCCCAACAGCTTGCTCCGGTCGCGGAGCGTAATGCAGAGCTGGCGGGGCGAGCCCGGATTATCCAGGAGCAGGCCAATCTCCCAGCCGTCCGGCCCCAATCGCGATTCAACCATGTCTTTCAATTCTGTGTCCATGGCCACTCTTTATTTGATCACCAGCCCCAGCGGACGATTGATCTGGTCGGGCTTGAGTCCCGAATCGATCAGCCGCTGCAGGGCCATGATGCTTTCGATCAGCGTCTCGGGGCGAGGCGGACAGCCCGGGATGTACACGTCTACCGGTAAGAACTTATCGATCCCGCGAATCGTCGGGTAGGCATCGAACACCCCGCCTGTGCTCGCGCACGCCCCCATGCTGATCACCCACTTCGGTTCGGTCATCTGCAAATAGATCCGCTGCAGTACAGGCATGATCTTGATCGCGACCCGGCCTGCCACGAACAGGATATCCGATTGCCGCGGACTGAAGCGCAGGATCTCCGCCCCGAACCTCGCAAGGTCGAACCGGCTGGCCGCCACCGCCATCACTTCAATCCCGCAGCACGCCGTCGCGAACGGTAACGGCCAGAGACTGTTCCGGCGTCCCCAGTCCGCAATATTGTGTTTCACCCAATACACCACCCGGTCGAGGCGGCTCGTGAAGAACTGCGAACCTTCAAGATCGCAGATCTCCAGCGAAGGGTTCAGCACATTGCGTTTATGGCTCGTCATATTGTTCATCATGCCACCTGAACACGCCTTTCACCCACGCGTAGACATACGCCAGTACCAGAAATAAGATGAAGGCGCCCATCCCGATAAAGAGGACTTTTCTGCCCGCCGGGTCCACCTGATCACCTCCGAAGATCCTCGCCCACGGGTAGAAGAACACCAGTTCCACGTCAAAGAGCAGAAAGATCAATCCGATCAGATAGAATTGCACGCTGATCCGGCTCCGGGCCTCCCCCACAGGGTTCACACCCGATTCGTACGGCATGTCCTTGATCGGACCTTTCCGGCGGGGACTCACCAATCGGCTGGCCACCACGGCGGAAACGATAAACCCCATAATCAGGAAAAGAAAAATGAGAACCAGGATCCACGCATCGATCGACCCGCCATACCAGACCATCACTGGTTGCACCCCGCATCCGCTCCTCTGCCATCGAAAAACTCTTGGCCCGGCCAAACACTTCCTGTCCAGCCCTCCCGGGCCGGGGATGGAGTCTCACCCCAAGCACGCATGTGAATCCATCCCGAATGACGATCCTATTCTCATTCCCAGCCCAGGAAGCGTCAAGCAAAATGTTCCCGACACCGGCCGCCGTCTGAAAAATCAATGGTCGAAGCCCAGTGGCAAAGACAGGACAAATTGAGTATGGTATTTCGGAAATCAAAGCAGAATATGCATTGATGCACACAGAAACGCGTTGTGATCAGGAGCGTGGTTGAATACACCCGCGGGCGATCGGAAAAGAGGAAAGCGAAACGAAAGCTGCTTATGTATAATGACGAACTTATTGCCTGGAAACAGTCGGTTATGAAGAGGTTTTCCCGATGAGCGATCCTGTTGTTCGGCCGTTGACGGAACTGCACGATTTCTATCGCCAGCATCTGTTGGATCATGTGATTCCGTTCTACCTGCCTCGGATTCTCGACACGAAGCACGGTGGCTATACGAATTGTCTGGACAATGACGGAAATTTGCTCTCTACCGATAAGTACATCTGGTCCCAGGGCCGGGGCGTGTGGACCTTTTCCGCCATCTATAATCGGATCGCCCGGGAACAACGTTTTCTCGATGCAGCCAGGGTGGCAGTGGACTTTCTGAAGAAACACGGACGAGACAACCAGGGCCGATGGGCCTTTCGCGTCAGCCAGGCGGGCGAAATTCTCGACGGACCGATCAGCATCTACTCCGATCTGTTTGTAACCCTGGGGTTGGCAGAGTATTACCGTGCCTCAGGCGATTTGGACGCCCTGCGTCTGGCTCACCGGACATTCCAGCAGGCTTGGGAGCGCATCCAGAGTCCGGGATTTGACGCCGTCGCGCCGTTCCAGATCAAGAAGGGGTGGCGAATTCACGGCGTTCCGATGATCATGCTGGATATCGCCATGGAGTTGGAGCGGAGCGTGGATGATCCGGAAATCGATCGGTGCCTTGGCTGGTGCGTCGATTCTATCCTTAATTATCATTATCAGCCGGAATACGGGCTGATCTTCGAATATGTTTACCAGGACGGTGGACGGATTGAAGGTCCCGAGGGCCGAATCGTCAACCCCGGCCACATTATCGAATGCATGTGGTTCCTGATGCACTATGGAATGAGGAAGGAACGAAAGGACCTGGTCGAACAGGCCTGCCAACTCATCTGCACCGCGCTGGAAGTGGGTTGGGACAAGGAATTTGGCGGTTTGTTTGGTGCCATCGACGCCGAAACCGGTAGGCCCTCCCCCGCTGTACCGAATTCGGAAAAAAAGCCCTGGTGGCCCGAAACCGAAGCCCTCTATGCACTTCTGCTCGTCCATGAATTCCAAGGCAAGGCCTGGGCAGCCCAGTGGTATTGGAAAATCCACGAATGGGCGATGGAGCACCTGGTCTGTCCGAAGGGCGATTGGTATCAGCGTCTAGATCGGGAAGGCAATCCCATCGACACCGTGGTTGCCCTTCCAGTTAAGGACCCCTATCACCTGCCGCGAGCGCTTATCCTTGGCTACCAAAGCCTTTCGCGACAGAAGGGTATAAATAATGTTCATGATCCATTTCAATCATTTCTAAAGGTTTCCTTGAAAACGCTTTAGGAAGTTCACACCCAAAAAGCACTAAACTAACTTGACAGGAAGCCGACAATTAATAAAATGACTGACTAGTCCGTCATATAATTAAATATGAGAAACTGTATGGAGAACTTGATGAAAAGGAAAGTAGGCCGGCCGCGTGATGACGGTTTGTGGGCTCGGCGTCGGGAGGAGATCCTGGAGGTGGCGATTCGGATGTTTGCTGACCGGGGATTTTCGCAGACGGACCTTCAGGAAGTGGCCGACACGCTGGGCGTCGGGAAGGGAACAATCTATCGATATTTTCCGAGCAAGCGGGAGTTGTTTCTAGCTGCCCTGGACTTGGGAATGCATCGCATGCATGACGCAATAGAGGCGGAAACCAAGGACATTTCCGATCCGCTGGAACGGATCGCCAAGGGTATCTATACATATCTCTCATTTTTCGATGCGCACCCTGAAATCGCGGAACTGCTGATTCAGGAACGGGCGGAGTTCAAGGATCGCATGAAGCCACTATACTTCGAGCATAAAGAGGAGTGGGCCAAGCCGTGGGAGGAATTGACTCAGCACTTGATTGCCCAAGGCCGAATGCGGGATATTCCCGTGGATGAGATTTCCGACGTGTGCAGTCACCTCCTTTACGGGACGATGTTTACAAATCTCTTCGCCGGCCGAAAGAAGTCCTGTGAGCAGCAGACGCGAGAGATTCTGGATATGGTGTTCAATGGTGTTTTGACAGACAAGGAACGCAAGAGATAGGCACATGATGAAAAATTGTCTTACAGCACTGGCATTGGCGATGGTTATGTTCGGTTGTGAGGCGTACACGAAGGTTCGTCACGAACCACCGGTATGCCCATCGAAGGCTATTCCTCCGGAGAAGGGTACGGATCCGAGATGTGTTCCGGAGGGTGCGGTCATTCGTCCGAGCACTCAGCCGGCGGGAACGTTGACGCTGGATGACGCCGTTCGTTTGGCGTTGGAGGGAAACGGACGGCTTCGTATCGCGGACCGGCGGGTACTGGTCGCGCGAGATCAGGTACGTGAGGCGTGGGCGATCGATCTTCCGAAGCTGAGCGCCCAGGGACGGTTTGACATCCGCGAGAAGTCGAATATCACCGTCAATTCAGCCGCTGCACGAGCGGCGGGTCTCAACCTGGCGCCGCAGGTCGTGAGCGTTGACCGCGACGTATCTTCCGCGTCGCTGAATCTTCTGGTCCCGATTTACGATTTCGGATACGGGTATCATCAGCGTGAGGCGGCGAGGATTGGGGTGGACGTGGCCGAGTTGACGTCGGAACGGGCGAGACAGGATCTGATCTACAGCGTCAAGCAGGCGTATTTCCGGGTGCTGGAAGCGCAGAAGATCAAAGGCGTGGTTCTGGAATCCATCCAGACGGTCAATCGGCAGCTCGAGATCGCCCGCGACTTTTTCGGTCAGGGTCTGGTCGCGAAGAATGACGTGCTGGTCGTGGAGGTTCAGCTTGCGGAGCGGAAGCAGCAGTTGATTCAATCCGAGAACAACATTCAACTGGCGATGGCCACCCTGAATCGTCTGATGGACGAGCCGGTGACCCGTGAGTTCAAGCTCGTGGATGTTCTGGAGGCCACACCGTGGAAAGGGACATTCGAGTCGGTATTCTTCGTGGCCATCAAGCAGCGGCCCGACCTGGCGGCTCTGCGGCGACAGATCCAGATCGTCGAGGAGCAGTATCGGGCGACACGAGCGAACCTGATGCCCCGCATCAGCGGATACGCCAACGCCGGCTATACGGATCAGGACAAACTCCCCGGCCGTGACCGCCGAGTGGGTCAGGGAGGAATCATCGCGGATTTGTCGATTTTCGACGGCGGTCTGACGTATGCCCAGATGGCACGGCTGAGCAAAGAGATCAACCAAGCCATCGACGCCCAGAGCGAAGGCGAGAAGGATATTCTGCTGCAGGTGAAGCAGGCGTATTTGAATCTCAACGACGCGGCGGAGCGAATTCCGGTAGCCAAGAAGAGCATTGAGCTGGCGGAGGAAAACCTGCGAATCACCCGCGATCAGTATGCACAGGGACTTTTGACCAGTGAAGAGGTTCTGCTGCAGGAAGAGCGTCTGTCTCGGGCCCGCGTGAGCTACTACCAGGCCCTCTATGCCTATCAGCAGTCGTTTGCCGGACTGGCCAACGCGATCGGCACGACGCCGCCGGAGATAAACGAAGTGAGTGCGAAGGCGAGTGCGACTGGTCCCGCGAAAAGTAAATAATCGAGGATGTATCATGAAATCGTTAAAGATTGGATTTATCGGAATAATTGGCTCGACGTTGCTTCTGATTGCCGGATGCGGTGAGAAGGGAACCAGTACGAAAGAGGCGTCGGCATCGACACCTCCGGTCCAGGTGACGGTGAGCCCCACTCCCGCCCCGGCGGGACAATGGGTCGAGGTGGTCCGAGGCGACATGCAGGAATATGTTCCGGCGGTGGGTAGTTTCCGCGCCCGTCAGACCACGCAAATTGGTTCGCAGGTTTCCGGACGGGTGCTCGAGGTCCTGGTCGACGTGGGGGACATCGTCAAGAAGGATCAGGAGTTGGTGCGGCTGGACCCGGTACTGTTTCAGTTGGAGACGGCCCAGGCCTCCGCCCGGCTCGACGCGGCGAAGGTGGCCTTGGCCGACGCACAGTTGAACTACACCCGGATGAAGAACCTGTGGGAGAAGCCCAGCGGCAGTCAGCAACCGTCGGTGTCGCGCAAGCTCTTTGACGACGCGAAACTGAAGTTCGAAGCGACGACGGCGGAGGTAAAACAAGCCGAGAGCGCGATGAAGTATGCCGAGCAGCGACTGAAGGAGACGGTGATCCGTGCTCCGTACGAGGCGATAGTGGCCAAGCGTATGGTCGATCCGGGCGAACCGGTGACGGCCGCGCCGGCCACGTATCTGCTGGTGGTCCAGGAAGTGGGGACGTTGGATCTGGAGTTTTCGCTTCCCCAGGGCATGCTGTCGCGCATCAAGGCAGGCACGCCGTTCAAGTTCCAGGTTGAGGGCGTCAGCGGGAACGGAGACTCCGGGACCATCGCGACGCTGTTTCCGGCGATCGATGAGGCGACTCGCTCGGTGCGATACCGGGCTCACATCCAGAATCCGGGACTGAAGTATCACCCGGGAATGCTCGCCCAGATTCAAGTGCTCAGTCGAGAGGCGAAAAATGTCCTGGTTGTCCCGCGCAAGGCAGTGACTCAAACCGCCACGGGATGGCAGGTTCAGATATCGAACGATGGGAAGCCAACCACAAAGAGCATCAGGGTCGGTCTGATCTCGGATGAACGCGTCGAGGTCCTCGAAGGTCTGAAGCAGGGAGACAAGGTGTTCATCCCATCAGGGAGTTAAGGAATAGATAGAAATGATTCTTTCGAATATTGCCATCAAACGTCCCGTTTTTACATCCATGGTGATCTCGACGATCATCGTGTTCGGGGCGATTTCGTTTCGCCAGATCGGAGTCGACCTGTTTCCCCGAGTGGAGTTTCCCGTGATCACGATCGTCTCGGTCCTTCCCGGGGCCGATCCGGAAACGATAGAAACGACGGTCACGGACCCGCTTGAGGAGGCCGTCTCCAACATCAGCGCGATCAAGACGCTTCGCTCGACGAGCAGCGACAGTGTTTCGCAGGTGATTATCGAATTCGAGCTGGAAAAGGACGTCGATGTCGCCTACCAGGAAGTCCTGGCGAAGATCGGAACGGTACGATCGGACCTGCCAAAGGACCTGGAGGAGCCGATCGTGGAGAAATTCGATATCGACGCGTCGCCCATCCTGGCCGCCGTCGTGTCGTCGCCCAACATGCCGATGCGCGACCTGACGCACCTGGCGGACAAGACCGTCAAGGAGCGTCTGCAGCGAGTACCGAACGTCGGGCAGGTCAAGCTTGTCGGCGGGCGCGATCGGCAGATGTGGCTTTGGCTGAGCCGAACAAAGCTCGAGGGTTACGGCCTGAGCGTTCAGGACGTCAAGAATGCCCTCCAAACCGAGCATATCGAATATCCCGGCGGGCGTGTGGAGCAGGGACCGCGTGAATACGTGGTGAAGACCAAGGCGGAATTCGAGTCGGCTGAGCAGTTCACGAACATGATCGTCACGTACGTCAACGGCATGCCCGTTCGGGTCCGCGATATTGGGTATGTGGAAGACGGGCTGCAGGAGGAACGGACAATGGCTCGGCTGAACGGGAGCCGGGCGGTGTCTCTCCTGATCCGTCGTCAATCGGGGACCAATACGGTTGAAGTCGCCGACGCCGTGAAGAAGGAGATCGCCAAGCTACAGAAAGAGTTGTCGCCACAGGGCGTGAAGATCGAGATCGCCCAGGACTTGTCGACGTACATTCTGCAGTCGGTGCACGAGGTCCAGTTCCACCTGTTCTACGGTGGCGGGCTGGCCATTTTGATCGTCTTCTTCTTCCTGCGTAACCTCCGCAGTACGTTCATCAGTTCGCTGGTCATTCCGACGTCCGTGATCGGGACGTTCATCTTGATGAATTATCTGGGGTTCACCCAGAACATGATGACCTTGCTGGCGTTGACGCTGGCAATCGGTCTGCTGATCGACGACGCGATCGTGGTGCAGGAAAACATTATGCGCCATGTGGAGGAGGGCCAGCCGGCGCCGGAGGCCGCCCGATTCGCCACGAGCGAAATCGCACTGGCCGTGTTTGCCACGACGTTGTCCGTGGTGGCGGTGTTCGTACCCGTGGCGTTCATGGGCGGGATCGTCGGTCGGTTCTTCTACCAGTTCGGATTGTCGGTGGCGTTCGCGGTGCTGATTTCCATGTTCGTGTCGTTCACGCTGGACCCGATGCTATCCTCACGACTGCTCGTCAAGCCGAAGAAGGGGAAGCTCTTTGTGATTTCCGAGAAGTTCTTTATGGGGATCGAGAGGCAGTATGAGAGATTGCTGGCGTTGGCTCTTCGTCGGCGATGGTCGGTGGTGGGGATTGCCATTTTGTCGTTTGTTGCCGCCATCGGCGTCAGTCGGTATATGCGGTCGGAGTTTATTCCCATGGAGGACGCCAGCGAGTTCAGCATTCAGGTCAAGGCCCCGCTGGGCGCGTCGCTGGCCACGACGGACGCAATGCTCCAGACCATCCACGAGCGATTAAAGACCCAGCCATGGCTTGATTATACCTTTACCACGATCGGCACGGACGAGCTGCAGCGTGTCAACGAAGGCGGCATGTATGTTCGGATGTTGGACAAACGGACACGCCTTGCGCGAGGACTGCCCGGACAGATGCAGGCGATGCAGTGGGTGCGAGACAATTTGAAGGACATCAAGGATGCGCGCATCAGCGTCGGTGTTGTCGGACGCGTGTCGGGCGGCGGGCAGCGTGAAGCGGATCTCCAGATCGAGATCCGGGGATCGAACCTCGACCGGCTGGAGACCATCACGGCGCAGTTGATGGACAAGATGAAGAAGGACGACGCGTACGTGGACCTGGATACGACATACGAAAAGGGCAAGCCGCAGATCGGCGTGTATGTGAAGCGCGATCGCGCGGCCGACCTGGGCGTCAGTCCGCTGGCGGTGGCGTCCACGGTCAAGGCGCTCATCGGGGGCGACGACGTCAGCAAATTCCAATCGGAAGGCGACCGGTACGATGTCAGCGTCCGGCTGCAGGAGCCATTTCGAAATCGTCCGGAGGATATCGAGCTGCTGACCGTGCGGAACATGAAAGGTCAGCTCGTGCAGCTGCAGAATGTCGCGTGGATCAAGGAAGAGCCCGGACCGGTCCAGATCGACCGGTTCAACCGGACCCGCCAGATCACCATTCTGGCCAACCTGCAGCAAGACAAAAAAGTACTGGGCCAGGCGGTGGAGGAACTGACCGGGTTCATCAAGCAGGCGGACCTTCCCTCCGGGTACAGCTACGGGTTCATGGGTATGGCCGACCACATGTCGGAGTCGTTCCAGAATCTCTCCTTCGCGCTGATTCTCGCCGTTGTGATGGTCTACATGGTGCTGGCGGCCCAATTCGAGAGTTTCATTCACCCGTTCACGATCATGCTGGCGCTGCCGTTGTCGGTTATCGGGGCCCTTGGTATGCTGGTCGCCACAGGTCAGACGATGAGCATCTTTACGATGATTGGAATCATCATGCTGATGGGATTGGCCACCAAGAACGGAATTTTGCTCGTCGATTTCACCAATACGCTTCGCGAGCGCGACGGAATGGAGCGCAACGCGGCCATTTTGAAGGCGGGTCCGATCCGGTTACGGCCGATTCTGATGACGACGCTGGCGATGATCTTCGGTATGCTGCCGACGGCGTTCGGCCGGGGTGAAGGATCCGAATCCCGATCGCCCATGGCGATGGCCGTCATCGGCGGCCTGACCACCTCGACACTGCTCACGCTTGTCGTCGTGCCCGTCGTTTATACGCTGATGGACGACCTGCGGCACGTGCGAAGCTGGCGGCTCTGGCGCTGGTTTAGAAAGGCCGAGGCGGAGCGAGCCTGATTGAGGGTGAGTGGATTTTCGTGGTCTGATGCCGGTTGCGCCGATATGATTAGGCATCAGGAAAATCGATGAGGAGATCAGGCGGGTGAAAATCGGAATTATCGGCGCGGGGTGCACGGGTCTGACGGCAGGTTATGAGTTGGCCCGTCGCGGACATCAGGTCCATATTTATGAACGCGAGCCGCAGATCGGCGGGTTGATGCAGACGGTCCGGGTCGGCGACCAACTGCTGGAAAAGTCCTATCATCATCTCTTTACCAGCGACACGGACTTTATCGGCCTGGCGGAGGAACTGGGTCTGGCGTCGCGGATATCCTGGGTCGCGCCGAAGAACGGTATCTACATTAATCACAAACTCTATCCTTTCACCTCACCGAAGGATTTGCTTTTTTTGAATGAGCTGACGTTGCTGAACCGCGCGGCCATGGGGTATTTGATGCTCAAGGCGCGGATGATCCGCGATTGGAAACAGCTGGAAAGCGTGCCCGCCCGCGAGTGGGTGATTCGGACGGCCGGTCGAGGCGTGTGGGAAAAGTTCTGGCGTCCGCTGCTGTGTGCCAAGTTCGATCGCGACGCGGATTCTGTTTCCGCCGTCTGGTTGTGGAGCAAGATCAAGCTTCGCGGATCGACGCGCGGTAAAAACCCCAGCCGGGAAGTGCTGGGATACATGGACGGCAGCTTCGGGCTCGTGTATGAGGCGCTGGCCAGGCGGATTGTCGAACTGGGCGGACAAATTGAATGCTCGAAGGAAGTGAGAAGCGTTGTCCCGCGGGCCGACAAGACGTTGGATGTTGACGGGGCGAACTTTGACGCTGTGATTGCCACCTGTGCGCCGCCGCTACTGGCGGAGATGGTACCATCGCTTCCGGAGACCTGCCGCGAGCAGCTTGGCCGAACGAAGTACAAGGCGAACATCTGCATGATCCTGGAACTGGCAAAATCGGTTTCGCCTTACTACTGGATTTCCGTCGCGCACGACGATTTTCCGTTCGTCGGGGTCATCGAACATACGAACCTCGTACCCAAAGATCAGTATCGCGCGCATATCCTATATTTGTCCCGGTACATCGATCCGAAGAACGAGTTGTTCCTGATGTCCGACGAACAGGTGGGCGGGATTTTTGTCGATTATCTCACGAGGATATTTCCCCGCTTCGATCCATCCGATATTATCAATACGCGTGTGAGTCGCGAGCGATTTGCGCAGCCGGTGATCGTGACGAATTACTCCGCCGTTGTCCCGGATTACCAGTTGCCGGTGGAGAACCTTTATCTGGCGTGCATGGCTCAGATTTTCCCCGAGGATCGTGGGCAGAATTATGCGATTCGGATCGGCAGACACGTGGCGGATCTTGTTCATGGCAGGAAATGATATCGTATGATAATTGCGTGGTGGCTTGGCATCTTTCTGATCGGTCTTGTTTTTCTTCCGGTGACAAATCGGCTGTTTCCCCGCTTTTTTGACCGCGGGTATCTGTTTTCGCGGGTACTCGGGATTCTGGCGGTGGGGTACGGGATGTGGCTGGCGTCGTCGCTGCATCTTTTGCCGTTTACGCGGCTGGCCATCCTGCTTCTGCTCGGACTGGCGGTGGGGATCATTCATATCGCGTGGCGAAATCATCCGAACCTGTGGGCGATTGCCAAGGAACACAAGTGGGTCATCCTTGGCGAGGAGGCAATTTTCTTCGGCGCCCTGATCTTCTGGTCGTTCATTCGCGGTCTTCAGCCGAACATCCAGGGGCTGGAGAAGTTCATGGATTTCGGATTCGTCAACGCCATCTTGCGTACGCGCTATTTCCCGCCGGCCGACATGTGGTTCGCGGGGGGCACGATCAACTATTACTACTTCGGGCATTACTTGACGGCGTTCTTGACGAAGCTTTGTAATATTCCCTCGCCGGTCACCTACAATCTGATGATCGCCACGCTGTTTGCGCTGACGTTCGGTCTGACGTTTTCGCTGGGGGCGAATCTTATCCATTTGCTGAATCGGCCGCGGTTGCGGACGGTCGTTCTGGCGGGACTGCTTTGCGCGGTCCTCGTGACCCTGGGCGGCAATCTCCATTCCTTTATCTATGCCCACGCCAAACCGTTCGTGCAGTCCATGCGGAACGACAAGACGCCCGTCAAGGCCTACTGGTACCCGGACGCTACCCGCTACATCGGTTACAATCCCGATACGAAGGACAAGACGATCCACGAATTTCCCATCTACTCGTTTGTCGTCTCTGATCTTCATGGCCACGTGCTCAACATTCCCTTTGTCCTCACGCTTTTGGCGATTTTGCTGGCGATGCTGCTGAAGGAGTTTGATCCCGTGGCGAATTGGCAGCGGGCGCTGATGGAGTGCGCTCTACTGGGATTTTTCCTGGCTGTCTTTCGAATGACGAATACGTGGGACCTGCCGATTTATTTGCTGTTGATCGGGGGCGTGCTGTTGTATCGGAATTTCCTTCAGTTCGGACGGGATTCCAAAGTTATCCTCGTCACACTGGCCCAGATTCTGGCGATCATTTTGTTTTCGTATCTGCTGGCCATGCCGTTCATCCTGAATTTCAAGAACTTCGCCAAGGGGATCGGTGTGGTCCGCATGCGGTCGCCGATTTACCAGCTTCTGGTCCTGTGGGGATACCAGCTCTTCCTGTTCGCCCTTTTTGTGCTCTTCCTCAGCCGGCAATTCTACCGGCGAAAGAAGGGATCCGTCTCTGACATTCGAACGGGCGACGTATACGTTCTTCTTCTGGGCCTGCTTTCGGTGTTTCTGCTGATCGTGCCGGAGGTCATTTATCTCAAGGACATCTACGGCGGGGCCTATTTTCGCGCCAACACGATGTTCAAGCTGACGTACCAGGCGTTCATCATGCTGGGCCTCATCGGAGGCTACACGGTATTTCGCCTTCTGCTTCTGAAAAAGCCGTTTGTGGACCAGGTTGTATTGGCGATGGTCTTTGCGGTCGTTCTGGCTTTGCCGCTGGTCTATCCGTTCTACGCCATCAAGGGATATTACGGTGAACCGAAAGTCTCGCGTTTCCAGGGGCTCGACGGTCTAAAGTTCATGTCGCAGTCTCTCCCTGACGACTATCGGGCCGTGCTGTGGCTGAACCAGCATGTCAAGGATCAGCCTGCCATTCTCGAGGCCAATGGCGACAGCTACACGAACTACGGACGAATTTCCATGGCCACAGGATTGCCCACCGTTCTCGGCTGGTTCGTTCATGAGTGGTTGTGGCGAGGCAGCAGCGAAGTGGCTTCTGATCGCGTCAAGGAATGTGCGACGGTTTATGAATCCGGCGACATGAAGGCCACGAATGCCGTTCTGCAGAAATATCACATCCGTTACATCATTCTCGGAAAACTGGAGCGGGACAAGTTCAAGAAGCTGAACGAGGCCAAGCTCTTGAAACTCGGCAAGCCGGTGTTCGCGTCGGGTGCCACGCAGATCCTCCAGGTAGATTGACCCTTTCGAACTTCCATTTCCCGCACGGACATATGACGGATTCTGTCGAGTTCTTGTCTGGTCTTGTCCGCAAGGTATAATGGAGTAGGCTTCCTGCGCGGGGAACACCCATGGGAGGGGGAACATGACAGCGACAATACTAGTCCGAATTCTCTTCGGAACGGGACTCCTGCTATCGCTCGGGGCAGGCGATGTCAGGCACGAGACGCCCGCGGTCCGATACACGGAAGTCGCCCGCGTCAAGAACAATGGGGATTTGGAGCTGGACTACGAATTGACGCTGTCGGAACCCATGTACGCGCAGGTCAAAACCTCTTCCGTCTATCCCGAGCGACTGCTTCGCGAACTGCGGATCATGGATGAGCGACAGGAATTCAGTAACGGCAGAATGCAGATGGACGACGCCAGGCGCCGCGTGACGATCAAGGGGACGCTCCTGGGGGCCCTTCAGAATCGCGACAAAGGCTGGTTTTACACGATCAAAGACGCCAGTCGCTACGAGACGATCGATTCGCGTCCCACATCGGTCATGCTGTTTGTCTTTACGCATCTGGATACCGGAATGTCCATGAGCGGAACCACTCGCTTGGATTTCCCCGCCGGCACGCGAAAGATCAGCTTTGACAACCGTCGGGGCGAGATTACCTGGGAGATGCCGCCGCCGGCGTCATCAAGGGGATTGTTCAAAGCAGAGATGGACCTGAAGGTTCATACGGAGATTATGAACTGCATGAATCGGATTCGCGGTGAACCTGCGACAACCAAGCTCTGGATTGCCAAAGCGGTTTTTCGGAACAAGGGACCCGGGACGATCAGCGACTTTAAGGTTCGGTTCCGGCTTCGTCAGTACAGTGATTGGAGCGAATGGAAGACAAGGGATGTGATCTATCCCACGCAGACGGTGATCGACGTGTTCTATCCCGTCATGGATCAGCGACTCTGCGGCCTCATGGACAAGACCCCGATCCTCCTGGAAGCGATGTGGAGCTATCGTCGTCCCGACGGCAAAGTCATCAATGACTACGATGGTCGAATTCTCACCGTTCTGGGTGCCGACCAGGTTGTTCTGGTCGGTCCGCACGGGCCCAATCGAGTCATTCCGGCATTGGTATCTTATCGTCCCGACCCCCTTGAGACACCATCGGAACCGCCGGCATTTTCCCCCCTCTCGCCAACACCGTCCTCAACCGGCACGCCGACACCATGTCCCTCGCCGATCGTCTGCCCGACCACGGAACCCACCCCCAGCCTCGTTCCAAGCCCCTTTCCGTATCGCGAATCAAAAGAGGAATAGCAAAGGCGCTCCAGCTCAGGCGCTCGTCGCGACTAACAGCATCTCTACTTCGCCGTACGGGTATGGTCACTCAGCCGGTGTATCGGACGGTGGATGAGGCCCTGGATTATGTATTGGCAAAACCTTCGGCCAAACCGAAGATCGCCGTCTATGACAAAGGGGCGATGGTACTGGTCTCTGTAAGGTAGATCGCCAGGTTACTGAATGGCGTCCGCGGACGATTGCGACGTATGCGGCCGGACTATCTCCATATCAGCCGTCTCTACCGACAAAAGCGGTGCGACATGGCGTTTGACGAAAGGTGCGTTGGTTCCGTCCGTGTGGCCGCCCCAGTTACCCGCCTCGGCGAATTCGGGAGTCCATCGGATGTTGTTCACCTTGCGGTAGAGGTTCTGGGTTTCACCACCGGCGTTTTTGGGGGCGCGGAACCCATTGATCCCCGCCACGCCGTCGCCCACATACTGGCGGTCCGCACTGCCGGTCAGAGGCACGAGCATGCGCAGAACATCATCGCGTTCGGACGTGAAGACGAAGACGCCATTCTTGACGTGCTTGAGGGCTTTGGTCAGATCGTAGCTGGAGTTCATGCTTGAGCCCAGAAGGACGACGGAGTCCACGGAGTACTTTTCCGGAAGCATTTCCAGGGCAAAGACGACAATGGCAGTCCCGCACGAGAGACCGATAAGATGAATGGGTTCGTTGGGATGTTTGTCGGAATAGTCGCAGATTCGTTTGGCCAGATCGGAGGCTTTTTGCCGTTTGTATTCAATACTCCCCGCCTGATCGACCAGGGCCCCAAGCCCGGTCTCCCAGGGGAAATTGAGAAAGTCGCCCTGGAAACCCGCCTGCGACAATCCCTGCTTTACGCCAGGTCCCCAGTTGGTCAAAAGCCCATTGCCGCCCGCCCCGTCAAGATAGTAGACCATCCCACGGGAAGCGGGATCATCGGAAGTTCGGGGGGATTTTGACGCACAGCCAAAAACGAGGACTATCACAAAAACAAAAACCATCAACAGACGCAAACTTTCCTTCTTTCCCACAACAGAACCCTCCTGTAACACCTTCCCTATCGGAGAGGACCTGAGGGAGGTTTAGAAGTTTTCAGAGAGGCCGATAAACAGGTCTCGCTCATTCTTGACACAATGAGGAAAAGGCTATTGACAAGTTTGGCCAAAATCCTTACCATGTCCTCTTTTGTCCAACAGATACGATTTTTGTACAAGAAGAGAGAATAATGCAACTCGATGTCAGAGATGTGGCCAAGTTGCTAAACGTCAACGAGAAAACGGTTTACCGCTGGGTGCAGCAGGGCAGCCTGCCGGCCTACAAGGTAAACAGTCACTATCGGTTTAACCGGGCAGAACTGCTGGAATGGGCGACGTCACGACGGATCAATGTGTCGGTAGACATATTCAAGGAACCGGAAAACGCACCAACGGCGGTACCAAGTTTGACGGACGCCCTGACGGCAGGTGGAGTCCTATATCGGGTCGGCGGGCGAGACAAGGAGTCTGCCCTTCGGTCAGTAGTGGACGTGATGCGACTGCCGGACGAGGTGGATCGGGAGTTCCTGCTGCAAGTGCTGTTGGCCCGCGAGGCCATGGCTTCGACGGGCATCGGCGACGGGATCGCCATCCCGCACGTTCGGAACCCGATTGTGCTGCACGTTCCCCGGCCGATGATTACGTTGTGTTTTCTGGAAAATGCGATTGAGTTCGGCGCCCTGGACAACCAGCCGGTGAACTGCCTTTTCACCATGGTCAGCCCCACGGTTCGCGCCCACCTGTTTTTGCTTTCCCGACTGGCGTATGCCCTGCGTGACACGGAATTCAAGGCTTTGATCAAGCGGGAAGGATCCCGGGACGAAATTATGGCGGCGGCGAAGCGAATTGAAGCGGGTTTGAAGTCCGTCGAATCCACCGATGGAGGAAATGGAGAGAAATAGATGTTGATGTTGCTCGCCGCGCTGGCCGTCATGATTTCCGGCGGTTTTCTGGCGCTTCTGACATGCCGTAAGCCTCGTTTGTCTCCATTTTTGGGTGTTTGCGGAGTCGTTCTGGGTTGCCTGATGGGGCTGGTCCCTGCGGTGCGGGTGCTGTGTGGTGGCCCGGTACAGACTGTCAGAGTGACATGGAACATCCCTTACGGATCGTTCTTCGTACAGATCGACGCACTCACCGCCTTGTTTCTGATCCCGATTTTCGGATTGTCCGCGGTGGCGGCGATCTATGGCTGGGAGTATCTTAGGAACTATCAACGGGAGAAATATCTGGGGGTATCGTGGTTCTTCTACAGCCTGCTCGTGGCAGGAATGGCGATGGTGGTGATCGCACGAAACGGGATGCTGTTTCTGATCGCCTGGGAGATCATGTCGCTGGTTTCGTTCTTCCTGGTAACGTTTGAGGACGAAGAGGACCGCGTTCGCGAGGCGGGCTGGACCTACCTGGTGGCGACTCACATGGGCACGGCGTTCCTGATCGCCTTTTTTGTGCTGCTGGGTCGACAGGCGGGGAGCATGGATTTTGATCGGATCGGACCGATAGCGCCGGGACTGGCCAACGTGTTGTTCCTGCTGGCCGTGGTCGGATTTGGCACCAAGGCCGGGTTCATGCCCATGCACGTGTGGTTGCCCGAGGCACATCCGGCGGCTTCGAGCCATGTCTCGGCGGTCATGTCGGGCGTAATGATCAAGACCGGAATTTACGGTTTGGTCCGCACGATAATGATGTTGGGCGTGCCGGCTGAGTGGTGGTGTTGGACCCTGATCGGGATCGGCGCGGTCTCCGGGGTCATGGGAATTTTGTTCGCCCTGGGGCAACGGGATCTGAAACGACTGTTGGCCTACAGCAGCGTTGAGAATATCGGGATTATCACGTTGGGATTGGGCGTGGGACTGCTGGGCGTTCGACAAGGGTCGCCGGCCTTGGCGATCATGGGGTTCGCGGGCAGTCTCTTGCATGTCATCAATCACGCGTTATTCAAAGGCCTGCTGTTCATGGGCGCCGGCGCCGTATTGCACGGAACGGGCACGCGAAATGTGGAGCAGTTGGGCGGATTGCTCAAGCGCATGCCGTGGACCGGATTCGCCTTTTTGATCGGCGCGGTGGCGATTTGTGCCGTTCCGCCGTTCAACGGGTTCGCCAGCGAATTTCTGATTTACCTGGGCGTGCTGAAAGGCGGGTTAGGGAAGGGTGCAGAAGGAATTGTCCCGGCGTTGGCGGTCATCGGGGGGCTGGCCTTGATTGGCGGCATGGCGGCGGCATGCTTCACGCGAGCGTTTGGGATCGTCTTTCTGGGCGAGCCTCGAAGCCGGCACGCGGAACATGGCCATGAGATGGGCCCGGCGATGCGGTACGCGATGCTGCTTTTGGCGGCAGGATGCCTGGCGATGGGATTTTGTTCGCCGCTGGTAATTCGCGTGGGAACTACGGTGCTTGGTCAGGTGACCGGGGTAGCGCCGTCGGTGCTGAACACGGAAATCGCGGGGGTAACGGCCATACTGTGGCGATTCGTGGAAGCGGGGGCCTTGTTCATCGGGTTGTTCATTGCCGTCGCATTGCTGCGGTGGCGATTGCTGGTGGGGCGGAAAGTGGAAGCGAGTATGACGTGGGATTGCGGTTACGCCAAGCCGACGGCAAGAATGCAGTACACCGCATCCTCCTTTGCCCAACCATTGACGTATCTTTTCCGTATGTTTCTTCGCACGAAGAACGATCTGACTCCTCCGGAAGGTTTGTTCCCGAGCGCAGGATCGCTGCATACGGATACACCGGATATCGGTCAGAAATACGTGTACAGCCCGTCCTTTCGCGGGATCGACCGCGGTTTGTCCCATCTGCGATGGCTGCAGCACGGGCGGGTACAGATGTACGTTCTGTACATCGCGCTGACGTTGTGGATTCTGCTGATCTGGAAGCTGAGATAATGATAACAGAAGGATCGTGGACGAATGTGATTCTGGCGATCGGCTTGGCGCCGCTGTTGCCGGGGATTATCAACCGGACAAAGGCGAAATTCGCCGGTCGAACGGGCCAACCGTTGTTGCAGTTGTACTATGATCTCTGGAAACTCCTGCACAAGGGCGCGGTGTACAGCCGGACGACGACCTGGGTCTTCAAGGCGGGTCCGATGGTTGGTCTGGCCGCGATTCTGGCGGCCCTGGTGCTCGTACCGTTCGGCGCGAATCCGGCCCCGATTTCGTTCCGAGGCGATTTGATTCTGCTGGCGTATTTGCTGGGCATGATGCGATTTTTCACGGTGATCGCGGCGTTGGACACCGGATCGGCGTTTGAGGGCATGGGCGCCAGCCGCGAGGTCACCTTCTCGGCTTTGGCGGAACCGGCGCTTCTGCTGAGTCTGGCGGCCGTGGCGAAACAGACGAACGATCTGTCGCTTTCCGGCATGCTGCCCGCGATAAACGCGGGGCTGTGGAACCAGGGAAGCCCCGTGCTGGCCCTGGTGGCGATGTCACTGCTCGTAGTATTCCTCGCGGAGAACGCGAGAATTCCTGTCGACGACCCGAACACGCACCTGGAGTTGACGATGATCCATGAAGTCATGGTGCTGGATCACGGCGGACCGGACTTTGCGTTCATTCTCTATGGTGCGGCCATGAAGTTGTGGGTGCTCGGCGCATTGTTGATCGGCATCGTGGTTCCGGTGCATACCGGTCACTGGTGGATTGACCTGCCCGCGGCCGTGGGCGGAATGTTTGCCCTGGCTGTACTGGTAGGGATTATTGAGTCGTCGATGGCTCGACTGAAGATGATGCGAGTACCGCAACTGCTTCTGGGGGCCACAGCCTTTGCGATCCTGGCCCTGGTGTTGGTGTTACGATGAGAGACGAGGACGGTAAATGACGATATCGGTTGATACGATCATGGTATTCCTGGTGCTGACGAACCTGATGCTCCTGGGTTCGAGCCGGCTGGGAACGTGCATCAAGGTGGTGGCGATCCAGGGGATCGCGCTGGGTCTTCTGCCGATTCTGGTTCACATGGAAACATTTGAGATTCACCTGTGGATGTTGTCCGCGGTAATCATCGCCCTGAAGGGCGTGGTGTTTCCCTGGGTTCTTTCGCGAACACTTCGAGAATTGAACGTGAACCGGGAGATCGAGCCGTTTGTGGGATACGGGATCTCGGTGGTGGCGGGTCCTTTGGCGTTGGCGGTCTGTCTGTGGATGGGTTCGCGACTGCCGGTGCCCGTCTCGGTCGCTTCGTCCCTGGTCGTGCCGGTAGCGTTGTTTACCATCATGACAGGTTTGTTCATTATCGTCAGCCGCAAGAAGGCCCTGACGCAGGTGCTCGGGTACCTGGTCCTGGAGAATGGGATTTACACGGTGGGCGTGGCGTTGGCCCAGAAACAGCCGATCGTAGTGGAGATGGGAATTCTTCTGGATGTCTTCGCGGCGGTGTTCGTCATGGGAATAACGATCTTCCACATCAACCGGGAATTTGACCACGTCGATACCGATCAACTTTCGAGCCTGAGGAGTTAAGCCGATGATCCTGCTGCTGATTCTTGTGCCTGTTGTCGCCGCCGGCCTGGCCCTTGTGGTTCGGTCCGATGCGATTCGCCGATGCCTGCTGATCGGCACGGGCACGGCGCATTTTTGTTTGGCGACAGCGGTGTGGCAGGTTCGACCGGGACCGATTTTCCGCGGTTGGCTGATGGTGGACGCCCCGGGCCTTGTGTTTCTGATGATCACCAGCGTTCTTTTCCTGATCGCTTCAATATACGCCGTAGGCTACCTGCAGGCGGAAAGCGTGAAGAGTAAAAAAGACTTCGAGGAAGGTGTATTCTTTACAAACGCACCGGAGGCGATCTTTTCCGCCTGCCTGTTGATGTTCCTGGCGACGATGACACTGGTGACGATGAGTCAGCACCTGGGTATTCTCTGGGTGGCCATGGAAGCGACCACGCTGACCAGCGCTCCGCTGATTTACTTTCACCGTCACCATCGTTCGCTTGAAGCGACGTGGAAATACCTTCTGATTTGTTCGGTGGGAATCGCCTTGGCCCTGCTGGGGACTTTCTTCATGGTGGCCGCCGCTTCTCGACCGGGGACGGACGAAACATCGCTCGTGCTGGGCGATCTGGTACGTCAGGCGGGCAAGCTGAATGTACCGTGGCTGAAGGCGGCATTTCTCTTCTTCCTCGTGGGATATGGGACGAAGATGGGTCTGGCCCCGCTTCACACGTGGTTGCCCGACGCGCACAGTGAGTCACCGTCGGTGGTGTCGGCCCTATTGTCCGGAGCGCTTCTGAACTGCGCTTTTCTGGGCATTCTGCGATCGCAGCAGGTGTGTGCGGCGGCGGGTTTGGAGACGTTCGGGCGCGAGCTATTGGTCCTGTTCGGATTGATATCCATCGCCTGGGCTGCCGTGTTTATCCTTGGCCAGGCGGATTACAAACGGATGCTGGCTTACTCGAGCGTGGAACACATGGGCATCCTCGCCCTGGGCGTCGGCCTGGGCGGAGCGGGAGCATTCGGCGCGATGCTCCACGCGGTGAACCACTCATTGACCAAGGCGCTGCTCTTCTTCGTGGCGGGAAACATTCTGGCTGCATACAAGACAAAGACCGCGACCGACGTTCGCGGTGTATTGCGGGTGATTCCATGGTCGGGCGTCCTTTGGGTGGCGGGTTTTCTGGCCATTACGGGACTGCCCCCGTTTGGAATCTTCGTGAGCGAGTTCACGATCATCAAGGCGATTCTGGACCAGGGACGCGTGGGCGTGGCTGTGGCGTTCCTGGCGTTGTTGTCGCTGATTTTTCTGGGCATGTCGAGCACAGTGCTGAAGATGGCACAGGGTCGCTCCGCGGTGCCGGCGGCGGGACCAGCCAAGCGAGAAGCGATGTTGGCGGTCGTTCCTCCGGCGATTCTGAGTATGTTGATCCTCCTCTTGGGACTTTATCTTCCCCCGGGCATCGGCCGATTGCTTCACGAGGCGACCAGAGGGTTGGGAGGAAATTGATGGCAATGTTACAAACACTTTCAATATTCAATGGCGAGCCCGTTCCTGTCGCGGATATTCCGCTCGTGGGAATCGCGGAGTTTCGCGGGGCCGTTCTTGGCGAGTATGCTTCCGGTGGCAGAATGGCGGCGTTTTATGGTCAGCCGACGGAGAATGATCGCGTTCGACTGACGGCCGTTATGGCTCACGACCAGGTGGGCACGCTCGCCGTCGTATCGACGATCGTGAACGACTCGTATCCGGCCCTTACTCCGGATTGCCCGCAGGCCCACTGGTTCGAGCGTGAAATTGCCGAGCAATGGGGCGTAAGACCGCTGGGACATCCGTGGCTCAAGCCCATCCGGTTTCATACATCATACCGCGCCGGTCACGACGTCTGGAACCGCGGCGCGAAAGATGAGATTCCGCCCTGCGTTACGGACTTCTATCAAGTCCAGGGCGAAGAGGTGCATGAAGTGGCGGTCGGTCCGGTACACGCAGGCATCATCGAACCGGGACACTTCCGCTTCCAGTGCCATGGCGAAGACGTTTTCCACTTGGAGATTTCTCTCGGATACCAGCACCGAGGAATCGAGCGGGCGATATGGGCGGGCGCGGGAAACCGGACGATACACTACATGGAGTCACTGGCGGGAGACACGACGGTGGGCCACGCAACCGCACACTGTCAAGCCGTGGAAGGTCTGACGGGCGCAAACGTTCCCGCCCGGGCGCAGGCGATTCGCGGGATTGCCCTGGAACTGGAACGGCTGGCCAATCACACGGGTGACCTCGGAGCCTTGGCGAATGACGTGGGATATCTGCCGACGGCGTCGTTTTGCGGACGAATTCGGGGCGATTTTCTGAACATGACGGCGCTGCTGTGCGGAAATCGGTTTGGCCGGAGTCTGATTTGTCCGGGCGGCGTCGGGTTCAATCTGGAAAAAGAGCGGGCGGAGGAGCTTCAGGAGCGATTGGCAAAGGCCCAGAAAGATGTAACGGTAGCCGTAAATCTGCTCTGGGAGACGCCGTCGGTCATGGGGCGATTCGAACAGACGGGCATCGTTTCACAAACTACGTGTGAGGAGTTGGGTCTGGTGGGCCCGGCGGCCCGGGCGTGCGGCGTGGAACGCGAGGTTCGCTTTGACTATCCCGCCGGGAGGTTCCGCTTTTCGCAGGTTCCGGTGTCGTCGTGGCACCCAGGTGA